>JAEDNF010000113.1 GCA_016302655.1 Oscillospiraceae bacterium
ATTGCAGCGTAATGGGAAAATTTGCGGTAGCACAGCTCGGTCACAAGAGCTATACGCCTACTGTAATTTCGGTAGGCAGTACCACAAATCTATTGCTTGAGATGGATTCGCTCGAAAAGCAATGTACCGCTATCGACGAATATATAGAAAAAATAAATGCTTCTATCGAATTTTTGCAGGAAAAGAAACGCAACGGCGAACACCTTGACGCCGAAAAAGAGGCTTACATCTCCTCTGCTATACGACTCAAAGTGCAGAAGGGCATGGATAAAAAGCCGCTGAGAGCAAGAATTGACGAAATTCAGAAGATAATCAACGCAAAGGAAAATCTGTCGGTGAAGGTCACAAAGTGCATTTATCCAAATGTAAGGATAAATCTTAACAGCTTTACCACCACCACATCGGCAGAATACGGCAAGTGCAACATTATATGCGGACCAAACGATATAGAGTTCAGGTAAGCATATAAGAAGAAAGGCAAAGTTTATGACGGCAACAGTAAAAAGCAGGTATATAACGGCTGTAAAATGGCTTACGGCAATATTATGCGCTGTGCTTTTCGCAGTTGCCGTTTGCTGTTTTGCTTCTACCCGTGCTGAAGCGGCGTCGATTTCTTCCTGCACGGTATCGTCGATAAGCAGTTACACCTACACAGGAAGTGCGATAAAGCCAGCCCCTACCGTAAAATACGGCAGTAAAACGCTTAAAGCAGGTACAGACTACACGCTAAGCTACAAGAACAATATCAATGCCGGTACGGCTTATGTTACTATCACAGGCAAGGGCAGTTACAGCGGCTCTGTCAGAAAGTCGTTTACCATAAAACCTGCCGTCATATATAAAGCCTGCACCTTCTACAAAATTGCTACGCAGTATTATACAGGCTCCGAGCTTAAGCCTGTGCCGAAAATAAAAAACGGCACGACCGCACTTGTAAGCGGCAAGGATTTCACGCTGTCGTATGTAGACAACATAAATAAAGGCACAGCAAAGGTATATATCACCGGAAAGGGCAACTACTCAGGCAGATGCTCTCTTAAATTCACGATAACCGCAAGACCGGTATCAATGCTCAGCATAAGCGTTGCAAGCGTGCAATACACAGGTAAGGCATTAACTCCCGCGCTCACTGTGAAGTACGGCAGTACAAGCTATACAAATAACAAGGACTACACCGTAACATATAAGAACAATGTCAATATCGGCACAGCGACGGCAATTATTACAGGAAAAAACAGGCTCAGCGGCACAAGAACAGTTACCTTTAAAATCAACCCCATACCGCTGACAAAAGCAACCCTTTCCTGTGCTTCGTCACTTACATATAACGGCTCAGCACAGACTCCGGCGGTAACGGTGAAATACGGTACTACCGTGCTGAAAAAAGGCACAGACTATACTGTTTCGTATAAAAACAACAAAAACGCAGGTACAGCAGTTGTAACTGTTACGGGTAAAGGACATTACAGCGGAACATTATCCAAAAATATCACCATTAAAAAGGCGGCGATAACGGATTCTGCCGTATCGGATATATCCGCACAGGCGTTCACGGGAAGTGCCTTAAGCCCCTCTCCTGTAGTAAAAATCGGTACAAACACCCTCTCAGTCGGCACGGATTTCACACTGAGTTACAAAAACAATACTGCCATAGGTACAGCTACCGTTACAGTAACAGGCAGAGGCAACTACACAGGCAGTATAACAAGAACATTCGATATTATAGCAAGGGATATAAACACGGTAACTATCTCAGCCGCTGACGGTACCTATAACGCAAGCGAGATAACCCCCGATATAAGCGTTTGCTACGGCAAATATACCTTTACTGAAGGCACAGATTATACAGTGGTTTACGCTAACAACCTTAACGCAGGTACGGCAACTGCGACCGTCACGGGTAAAGGAGCTTTAAGCGGAAGCAAAACGGTTTCGTTTACAATAGAGCCGGCTGATATATCCTATGGTGCAAGCATCGGCATAAGCATCTCGGTGAGAAATACTGTATATACCGGCTTTGAGCTGATTCCCGAAACTACAGTAAAATTCGGCGATGTAATATTAACCGAAAACACAGACTATACCCTTATGTTCAGCGACAATATCAATGCCGGAAAAGGTACTGTCACTTTAAGCGGCAAAGGTAACTTTAAGGGAACAAATAAACGAACCTTTACAATAAACAAAGCGGATATTTCTGCCGCAACAGTTAAGGCAAGCGGAAAATATACTCCAAGCGGAGTTGATCTCACCGTAAATGCGAAATTAGGCGATTATACGCTTGGCAAAGACGAATATGAGTTCACCGCCCCCGAACATTCGGGAACATACAGCCTTACTTTAAACGGCGCAAAGAACTTCAGCGGCAGCAAGACTGTAAGCTGTAAAGTTGCAAAAGCAAATTTATCATCCGCAAAAGTAACAGTAACTAAAAACACAGGCAGCTCCGACTTCACGGTAAGCGTTGTCTTAGACGGCACCGAACTTATCCGTGATACGGATTATACAGCAACTATTACCGAAAACACGACAGGTATCACCTGTGTAATTACCGGTAAGGGAGATTACACAGGCAAAGTAACAAACACAACCGTTATAGACTATATTTCGGAATTTATGAATGCCAATGTTACTGTCGGAAGCGTAACCTACAACACAAGCGCTCAGCTTCCCTCCGTTACGGTAAAGATAAACGGCACAGCTCTTGTATCGGGTACGGATTATGTACTCAGCGCAACCAACAATATAAACGCAGGTACTGCTGCTGCAGTACTGACGGGAAAGGGCAAATATGCCGGAGCAAGCAGAAGCGTAAGCTTCGAGATACTCCCTGCCCAGATATCCTCAGCATCTATCAGCTGTGCAGATCAGGTCTATACCGGAATTGGCATTGCCCCGATTCCGACAATAACATATAAAGGCAAGACGCTCACCGTCGGTACGGATTTTTATATGAGCGGATATTCAAACATTGTAAATATCGGCACGGCGTCCTTTACCGTAAAGGGCAAGGGCAACTTCACCGGAACGGCAAGCGGTACATTTAAGATAATCAGCGCAGACAGTATGGAATCCCTCGTTAAGCAACGCCTTGACGAAATGATGGATGGTCTGTGGGACAGAAAGATAAACGATTATATGCACAGCTATAAGCTCGGCAATTATTACAACACAAATCTTACCTCCCCCTGCACCTGTCACAGCTACTGTGAAACCGGATATGAAAGCGGCTGTACCTGCCTTATAGGACGAAGCAATGTGCTTAATAATTCGGGTATTCAATGCTGCGGCTTTACTCTTGAGGTGTTTGAATATCTGTTCGGCAAAACCAACGGCACAGGCGAAAACACGCTTACTATAAAGAACCGTTCAGACGGAAACTGGACAGAAGAAGCACTCAAAAAGTGGATGACCGATACCTTCCGACCGGGCGATTATCTCGCATACGATAACATAATGTACGGTTATCCGCATTATGTTACAATATACTCCGTAGATACCGACGGTATATGGGTATATGAGGCAAACTACGGCGGCAGATGCAAGATAAACTTCCGTAAGTTCACTTTCAAGGAGATATACGAGCAGACAGACGGACTGTGGCACAGAACGCCGAATAATTATGAGCTGTCGCAGTATTGATTTAAATACGATAAACCGTGTAGAATAAATCTGCACGGTTTTTATATCATATACTTTTTGAGACAGAAAATTTTCATATCATTTTCAAAAAATATATTAAAACAGATTGACTTTCGTTTTTATGGTGATATAATAATTGTAGAGAAAACGCTTTATCAATAATATCTGCACAAAAGGAGTAATATCATGTCTAAATTCCAGAAAATCATTATAGCAATTTGCCTTCTTGTAATTGTAGTTCTCGGTGCGGCGATAATTTTTGTGTTTAACACAACATCCGAAGCAATCAAGATATGCGGAACTTTCACCGATATCAGCAAAGCAACCGGCGACTTGGATTATGACGCATTGCCTCACACAGAGATAAGCGTTGACGCTGAAATAACAAAAAACGCCTTTGCCGTGACGGGTGCAGAAGGTACGGTAAAAATCGGCGATACCGAATATAAGCTGTCATCTGCAAGCTCCGACAGCTCAAACATATACCTTCGCTCAAAGAATGACGCAGGCTATTTTGATGTCACCATTCAGATGGCGAAAGGTACGGAAAGTGCGGTCATCAGCGTATTGCCCTCACAGTCCGGTTCGGATAATTCAATGTGGGCAGGTCCCGCAAGCGATGAAAAGAGCCTTGACAGCATACTCAAAGAGCAGAATATTGTAAATTATTCTGACACTAAGCTACTCAAAGAAATAAACCTTTCCGGTTCGTTCACCGATATTTACGGCGAGTATGGGGTAGATATGTATGACGAGCTTCCGCACAGAGAGGTCAGCGTAAACGCTAAGGTAAAGGTAAACGCATACGGCAGAGAATATGCCGAGGGAAGCGTTGTGATTGAGGGAAAAGAATACACAATAAACTATCTGAGCCGTGACAACAGCTATGGGAAGAACAGACTGTTCCTAACCTGCAACGATTTTGAAAAAACCCGTATGCTTGTTATGATACAAACGATCGACACCTCCCAGCATATCAGCATACAGGTAACAAATTATGAAGGGGATACCGTAAAAAGTCATTATTTGCTGATAGGTCTGACAAAAGATAAAAATGAATTTGAGCAAGCGCTCAAAGAGCTGTCGTATATATAATTCCGATAAGTCTAAAGCGGTCGTGAACCTTGTTCACGACCGCTTTTGTGCTTATTCACTTTACTTTCCAATTGCCGCTTTCAGCCGCTTCAGCGTTTCTTCTTCTCCGAGCAGCTGCATTATCGTATATAGGTCGGGCGAGTTCTTCCTGCCTGTTATGGCAACTCTCAGTATTCCGCAGGCATCTGCTACAGAGCCTTTGAAGTTTTCGGGAGAAGCCTTGTACTCCTTTATATTCGGGCAGAAGCCTAAGGGTTCGCCCACCGCCTTTACGCCGTCAAACCACGCACTGCTATCTGCGCTGTGGTCGTAAGCAGAGATATACGCATTGATAAACTCGTCACGGTCAGCCGCTGTCAGCTTTTCGTCAAACTCGTAGCCGTCTACTCCGTCGCCGTAGAGATAAGGGAACATCTCCGAAAGGTCGCTCCACTTTGCTATATCCTTGCGGACTTTTTTGCCGTTATACTTCCACAGCTTTATGCTCTCTCTGAACTTATCGGGCGAAGCGGTAATATAAGCGTTCAGCTTTTCATCGTTGTCTGCCGCCCATGCGCTTATCTCGTCAAACAGCGTTTCCTCGCTCATCTTGGCTATTACATCACGGCTTACGCTTGACAGCTTATCCATATCGAACAGCGCACCGCTGACGGGCATCTTTTCAAGCTTGAACTTGAACAGCGACATATCGGCGTCGGGATTTTTCATTCTCCACTCCTCATAATTGGAGTTTGCGATAGTCATAAGATACTCAAGCACCGATGAAACAGGGAAGCCCGACTTTGAATAATAGGATACGCTTGCCTCGGGATCTTTTCTCTTGCTGAGCTTTCTCTTCTTGTTCTCGCCGCCGTCAAGCTTCATAATAGGCGCTATATGAGCGTATTTCGGCATTTTCAGTCCGCTTACTCTGAACAGCTGTTCGTGCAGAGGGTAGGAGCTTATCCACTCGTCGCCTCTTATAACATGGGTCGTTCCCATAAGATAATCGTCAACCACATGGGCATAGTGGTATGTAGGTATACCGTCGGATTTCAGCAGTACCACATCCATTATGTTTTCGGGCATCTCGATATTGCCTCTGATAAGATCACGGCAGGTTATCTTGTTCTCTGCGTTTCCGTCTGAGCGAAGACGAAG
>JAEDNF010000114.1 GCA_016302655.1 Oscillospiraceae bacterium
AAGGCTCAGAATCTGTACACTGCACTATGTGCGGCATATTATTAGACACAAGGACAATTCCTGTTACAGCTCATGACATGGGCGAATGGGAAACCGTTTCTGATCCTACTTGTTTCGAAAACGGAAAAGAAAAGCGTATCTGCAAAGACTGCGGCAGTGAAGAATATCGTGATATAGACCACGCACATATCTGGGAAGATGATTATACCGTCGATAAAGAGCCGGATTGCGAAAATGACGGAAGCAAGTCGATTCACTGCAGTAGATGCGACGCTGTAAAGGATGAAGAAACTATACCTGCAATCGGTCACGAATGGGGCGAATGGACTATGGTTAAGGAGCCGACCGAGACCGAAGACGGCGAAGAACAGCGTACCTGCAAGAATTGTGAAAAGACAGAGTCACGCACTATTAAGTCCAATGGATTCTGGACTCACGATGATAAGGGACATTGGCACGAGGATGAGGATGGTAACAGATATTATTATTCCGACCATGAATTCATCTGGGTTGAAGATGAGTCGGGAAGAGGTCATTATCAATGTATCTCTTGTGCATATATCAAGTATGAGGATGATAAGTCGAACCCGGATACCGGCGTACCTTCAGTTGCAATTTTCGTTGCGACAGCATTAATTGCCGGAGGAACAATACCGGTTTTAAGAAAAGTTAAATCCGGAAAGAAAAACAAGTAAATAAAAATGTAACTGCACAAAGCTGAAAAGCTTTGTGCAGTCTTTTTTATGTTGATGTTGCGTTTATTTTGTATGCCTGTTGATATATTTGCTGTGGAGCTTAGAATACATGATCTTCTGCCCTGTGTACAGTCCGTAGTATCCCGAGAGTATATAGCTTACAGAGCAGGCGGCGGCAAAGAATATCAGTCCCTCTCCGCCGAAGAGTTCGATGCTCAGCAGAAGCGATGTGACAGGGCAGTTGACAACTCCGCAGAACAGGGAAACAAGTCCGAGTGCGGCGGCAAACTGCGGCGGAAGACCTATAAGCGTCCCGAATAGATTGCCGAAAGTTGCTCCTATAAAGAACGACGGAACTATTTCGCCGCCTTTATATCCACCGGCTATTGTGATAACGGTGAATATCAGCTTAAGTATAAACGCTTCGGGTTTTGTCTGAGAGGTCATAGCGTCTGCAATAATGTTCATTCCTGCGCCGTTGTAGTCAGTGCCGAAAATAATTGTAAGAATAACTATGACACAGCCGCAGGAAAATATCCTTATGTAGCTGTTCTTGATTTTTGACGAAAGAAGCTTTGCCAGCTTGTGTATCGAATAGCAGAATATTACGCTGAGCAGTGCAGTTCCGACGCCGAGAAGCATTGCAAATCCGACATTTGCGGCTGAAAGCTCAGGTACTACAACTTTATATGTAACAGGAACTATGCCGAAAAGTCTTGATATGCCGAGTGCTACTATTGCCGAGAAAAAGCAGGGAACTATTGAAGAGTAATAGAATACGCCAACGCTGATAACTTCCATTGCGAAAAATGTCGCTGTGACAGGTGTGCCGAACAGTGCCGAGAACAGTCCGCTCATACCGCACATTACCAGCATATTTCCGCTTCGCTCGTTCATTTTCAGAAGTCTTGCTATCTCAGCGGAAAGACCTCCTCCGATTTGCAGAGCCGCACCCTCTCTGCCTGCCGAGCCGCCGAACAGATGAGTGATGAACGCAGAAACGAAAATAAGCGGCGCCATACGCACAGGTATCTTTCCTTCGGTTCTTATCGAAGTAATTATGATATTTGTTCCCGGGTCGTTCTTAAGTCCGCATATACTATATAAAAATACAATAGCAAGACCTGCGACGGGGAGAAAACATATCATGAACGAATGTTCGTTTCTGAAATCCGTTGCAAATTCCATACAAAGATGAAATAACGATCCCGTTACGCCGCAGAACACTCCGGTTATGCCCGAAAGCACGAGCCATTTAATAAAGGTTTTCAGCGTTAGATATATTCTTTCACTGCGGATGCGCAGATGATTAAGTATTCTTTTCAAGCTATTTCCTCCGGTAAAATCCGCTTATGAGAATGTGCGGATGCATCTTTAACAATTCTACCACATAGTATTTATTTTGTAAAGAACAAAACTATTCAATTCTTTTTATAAATTCTTAATAGCAAATAACTGTTAATTTCACTTCTTTTTCGTTATATCATCTAAAATTACGCTAAAAATACACACAAATACCTAAGAAAATTTGTTAAAAAATCCACAATGAAAATCGTTGAATTTAACACGGAAATACTGTATAATTATATTAGTTTTATGCTACGGAGAATTGTTGATTTCTTTTGGCATTGCGAGAACAATTAAGAATGGAGAATCAAGCATGACGGACAATTTACTGCGTACTATGGCGATAATTACCGATGTGTCTGCGGCGGATAACATAAACGCTATGTGGGCTACGGTTATTACCGGTATAATAGTAGTTTTCCTGATTTTAGCAGTGCTTATCGGACTGCTTTATGTAATTTCTTTCTTCAGCAACTTAGGAAACAAGAAGAAAAAAGAGACAAAGGCGGCTGCGGCTGCTCCTGCTCCCGTACCTGCTCCTGCACCTGTTGAGGTGATAGAAGAGGATGAGGATGACGCGGAGATTATAGCGGTAATATCAGCGGCTATTGCAGCCTATACGGCAGGCGACGGCAAGAGCTACGCTATTAAAAAGATAAAGCGTGCCGAAAAACAGCCTCGTTCAAGCTGGGGTAATGCGGGCGTAAATGAGAATACCCGCCCTTTCTAAGCACAGACAAAATTAAAGGAGAACAAGATGGAAATTTTTGATGTTTTCTGGAATGCCCTCGTTGCGCTTGTGCAAAAGTCGGGCTTCTGCAATATAACTGTCCAGCAAGGTCTTATGATAGCTGTTTCATTCTTACTTATGTATCTTGCAATAGTAAGAAAGTTTGAACCTCTGCTGCTTTTACCTATAGCGTTCGGTATGATGCTGACGAACATTCCCGGTGCGGAAATGTTCCATCCGGGGTTTTTCGGAATCAGCCCTGATCCTGAGGAAGCCGCCGAATTTGCCGTGAACGGCGTTAATTTCGGCGAGGTGCTTCATGACGGCGGACTTCTCGATATCCTTTATCTCGGCGTAAAGCTGCAGATATTCCCTCCGCTGATATTCCTCGGTATAGGCTGTATGACTGACTTCGGTCCTCTTATCGCAAACCCCAAGAGCTTACTGCTCGGTGCGGCGGCTCAGCTCGGTATCTTCGTTACCTTCCTTGGTGCGTGCCTGCTCAGCCTTACAGGAATTACGGATGTTGCATTTACATTTAAACAGGCAGCTTCGATAGGTATTATCGGCGGTGCTGACGGACCTACGGCGATCTTCCTTACTTCAAAGCTCGCACCCGAACTGCTCGGATCTATTGCGGTTGCGGCGTACTCGTATATGGCACTTGTGCCGGTAATCCAGCCGCCAATAATGAAGCTTCTTACAACAAAGAAAGAGCGTTCTGTAGTTATGGGCAACTTAAGACCTGTAACAAAGAGAGAAAAGATCATTTTCCCTATCGCAGTTACTATTATCGTTGCATTTATCATTCCCGACGCTACTCCTCTTGTAGGTATGCTTATGCTGGGTAACCTGTTCAGAGAAAGCGGCGTTGTTGACAGACTTGTAAAGACTGCTTCCAACGAGCTGATGAACATAGTAACAATAATGCTCGGTGTTGTTGTAGGTGCTACTGCTACAGCTGAGAACTTCCTCACACTCAAGACGATTATGATAGTTGCTCTCGGACTTATCGCATTCTGCATAGGAACAGCAGGCGGATTACTTCTCGGTAAGCTCATGTATAAGCTCTCGGGCGGCAAGATAAATCCTCTTATCGGTTCTGCAGGCGTTTCCGCAGTACCTATGGCGGCTCGTGTTGCACAGACAGTCGGCGCAAAAGAAAACCCCTCAAACTTCCTTCTCATGCACGCTATGGGACCGAATGTTGCAGGTGTTATCGGTTCTGCCGTTGCGGCAGGCGTACTGCTTAACCTGTTTGGTTGATTTCTTTGACATCATTAAATCCCCGTGTCTTTCGATACGGGGATTTTTGTGCCTTGTTTCTATGCGGATATACAGCTGATTACTCCGAAAATGCCTATCTGTACAAAATCGTTGACGGTGTGTTCCGATTTTTCGGTAATGCTGTTTTCCTCATTTTGCGGTTCGTCTATCTGAGAGTTATCTTCGCCGCCCGATATCAAGTTTTGTATCGCTTCAAACAGAGCAAATTTAACCTCTATGTCACGGCTTTCCTCAATGCGTTTGCTCTGATCTTCCGTGAAAAATTCTCCTGCGGCAGGCAGACAAAGCGGAGGGAACATCACGCACCACCAGTTTTTCCCCTCGGCATTGCCGATAAGTAACCTTACAGCCGTATATTCTCCTGCGGGCAGAGTATAGTTTTCGTATTTTCTTGTAGTGAAGTAAGTTTTTCCGACTTCACATTTCACTTTATAATTATAGCCTTTTGAACGGACAAACTCATTTGCTGATTTTTCAATCTCACTTTTGTAAAGCTTTGCTACCTTAACCGAATCCTCAAAGCCGGTACATTCGCTGAACACTTCTCCAAAATTGCTTAAGATGTAGTCACGCAGGTCGTATTTCAACTGCTGATCCTCATTGCTGTCAGAATTTGCGAGTATATGAAGTCTCAATACCTCATCGGGCTTTTCTTCGCAGTCCTGTGCGAATGCTGAAAACCCCGATATAATTATTCCGAGTACTGCTCCTGCTATCATAGCCTTATCAAGTATGTTACGCATAAAATTCCCTGTCATAATTACCTCCGTTTCGTGCTTTCCACTTTTGTGAACTAATTATTGACAGGGAAATATTGTTTATTCGGTTTATTCAAGATTTTCTAACTGCTTCAGCCACAAAGCAGCGCAGGCGTCGCTCGGCATTCTCCAGTCGCCTCTGGGAGAGAGCGTTACCGAGCCGACTTTAGGTCCGTCGGGCAGACAGGAACGCTTGAACTGCTGAGAGAAGAAACGGCGGTAGAAGGTCTTCAGCCATTTCAGTATTGTCTCACGGTCATAAGCACCGTCAAATGCATATAGCGCCAGCCTGAATACTTTTGCCGGAGCAAAGCCCCATCTTATTCCGTTATACAGGAAGAAATCGTGCAGTTCATAAGGGCCTACAAGGTCTTCGGTTTTCTGCGTGATTTCTTCGTCTTTGGCAGGGAGAAGTTCGGGACTTACCGGCGTATCAAGGATATCTTCAAGCGATTCTTTCAGCTGCTTATTGTCGGTGGTTTTGGAGTAGTAGCTTACAAGATGTTTTATCAGCGTCTTGGGTATCGAGCAGTTTACGCCGTACATAGACATATGGTCGCCGTTGTAGGTTGCCCAGCCGAGCGCAAGCTCAGACAGATCTCCTGTGCCTATTACAAGACCGCCTGTCTGGTTTGCAACATTCATCAGCACTTTAGTACGCTCTCTTGCCTGACCGTTTTCATATACTACAGACAGATCGTTTATATCGTGTCCGATGTCTTTGAAATGCTGTTTTACGCTGTCGGTTATGTTAATTTCACGGAGCGTAACGCCCAGCGCCTCGCATATCTTAACTGCGTTGGATTTTGTGCGCTTTGTTGTGCCGAAGCAGGGCATTGTTACCGCTACAATATCCGTCATAGGGCGGCTGAGCAGCTGCATTGCATTTGCACATACCAGTAGTGCAAGCGTGCTGTCAAGTCCGCCGGATATTCCTAATACTGCGGTTTTAGCGTTTGTGTGCATAAGTCTCTTTTTCAGACCGTTTGCCTGCATCGCAAGGATAAGCTCACAGCGCTTGTCTTTCTCATCTGTAGAGTAGGGGATAAACGGT
>JAEDNF010000115.1 GCA_016302655.1 Oscillospiraceae bacterium
GGTTATAGGCTCTGACGGGCGGATAACGAACGCCTCGCCTTTTTCTTCAAGCTTAACGAGCTTCTCAACGCTATCGTTATATACTGCGTGTCTGTTTTGCAGACTGTCGCAGAATTCGGGATATTTGCCGTAGAAAGATTTTATCAACAGCTTGTTCATCGGTTTTTTGCGGTAAGTCATATCACGGGTGAGGATCACTACCTGCTTACTATATCCCATCTCGGAAAATTTCTCAAACGGTATGCTGTCCGAAACGCCGCCGTCAAGATATGCCCTGTGACCTATTATTACCGGCTTTGAGGCAAACGGCATAGAAGCAGACGCACGCAGTATCTCCATATCCCTCAGTACGCTTTCTACCTTCATATAAACCGGCTGTCCTGTTTTTACATCTGTCAGCACAGCGTAAAACGGTACTTCCGACGCCATATAGGTTTCGTCGTCAAAGATATCAAGTTCTTTCGGCACACGATAGTAGGCGTATTCCGTATTGAAAAAGTCGCCCGTCCTTAGCAGGCACTTTATTCCCATATAGTTTCTGTCACGGTTGAAGCGGCAGTTATAGCGTATGACTCTTCCGTTTTGCTTTGAGAGATAATTCACTCCGAATACAGCGCCTGCCGATGCTCCGATAATACCGTCAAAATGTATATCGTTCTCCATGAGTACATCAAGTACGCCTGCCGTGTACATTCCTCGCATAGCGCCGCCTTCAAGCACAAGTCCTGTCTTCATATACGCTCCTTTATCGGTGGTTTGACAATTTTGCCGATGTGAGATATAATTATGCTGTTATCGGCAATAGAGTATACTATAATTCTATCATTTTTTGCAGATATTTGCAACCTGAAATTTGCCGTGACAAACGGAGGCATTATGGCGGTAATAATTGATGTTGATGATATAAATATCCCCGAGCTTTCTATATATACGCACCTTACCGACGCCCGACTCAGAAAAGCATATGAGTATGAGCACGGAATATTTATAGCGGAAAGCCAGACGGTCATAGAGGTAGCACTCGACTCGGGCTGTAAGCCTATATCCCTGTTTACCGACAGACGATATATAAACGAGAGAGCAAGCAAAATTATAGAAAGATGCGGCGATATCACCGTATATGCCGCAGATAAAAAGCTGATGTCTCAGCTTACGGGTTACGAACTTACAAGAGGAATGCTGTGTGCTATGCAAAGACCTGCGCCTAAAAGCGTTGAAGAATTATGCTCCGATGCAAAAAGGATAGCAGTCCTTGAAAATATTGCGGATGTAAGCAATGCAGGAGCAATTATTCGCTCTGCGGCGGCGCTCGGAATAGACGCAGTGCTTATAACTCCGTCCTGCTGTGATCCTCTTTGCAGAAGAGCAATAAGAGTAAGTATGGGTACGGTATTTCTGATACCGTGGGGATATATCGGAGAAGATGAGCATTGGTGGCAGACAAAAGGCCCTGCTTATCTTAATTCTCTCGGATTCAGAACAGCGGCAATGGCGCTTGACGACAATTCCGTCAGCGTAGATGATACTGCGCTTAAGTCGGAAGAAAAGCTTGCGATAATACTCGGCTCGGAGGGATACGGTCTTTCCCGTACAACTATCGATAATTGCGATTATACCGTGAAGATCCCTATGTATCACGGAGTTGACTCGCTGAATGTGGGTGCGGCGGCAGCCGTTGCCTTCTGGGAGCTGAGGAATAGTAACGGCGAATAACGGCATAAAAAGGCTGAAACAACAACGGACCGATGCTATGTTGCGTCAGTCCGTTATATATGTATAATAATATAGCTTTTAGCAGAGCAGAGAAGCGGTAAATAGAAATCAATATAATAAGCCCGCTTATTTGGAAGACTTCGCTTTTAACTCCTGCCAGCGCTGTTTTGTCATATAATTAGTGTGACCTATCCTGACTTCGTTCATCAGCGGAACAGGTACATCATCGCAAGTGTGGTGATAGATAAAACCTATCTTATCCTGAGCTCGTTTTGACTTTTGGTTGCCGTCATAATATCCGCACCATACTGTGCTCATGTTCAGCTCCTCAAATCCGTGGCGCAGTAGTTCGCCAGCGGCTTCGGGAACAATTCCGTTGCCCCAGTATTCTTTACCTAACCAGAAGCCCATCTCGCACTCATCATCTCTGTCGGTCATATCTGTTTTGCCGCTTAGCTTAAGCTCAATGTTTCCGACAGGTTTGCATGACGGCTTTAAGCATATAGCATAGCATTCTTTACCGCAAAGAGCGGCACGGATTATATTAAGACTGTCGTCAACGCTTTTATGAGGCGGCCATCCTGCCGCAGGACCGATATCTTCATCTTTGGCAAGCCTGTAGAGTTCTTCTGCGTCGGATTCTTCCCAGGGGCGAAGCAGAAGACGAGGCGTTTCTAAAATCATATTATCATTTCCTTTCGTGAGTAGTTATCATATAACGGAAAAGACTTCCCGTAATACAGGAAGTCTTTTTTATTTGGTACGCTGATGTGCAACCCTATATGCCTGCCGGCATAAAAGCCGATTGCCTTACGGATCAATAGTTCTCTGCGTGAACTTCAAAATAGCTCTGCGGATGGTTGCATACGGGGCATACATCGGGAGCCTTTGTGCCTACTACGATATGACCGCAGTTGCGGCACTCCCATACCTTGACTTCGCTCTTTTCAAATACCTGAGCAGTTTCTACATTCTTAAGCAGTGCACGGTATCTCTCCTCGTGATGCTTTTCTATCTCGCCGACAGCTCTGAACTTTGCCGCAAGCTCGGGGAAGCCTTCAGCCTCAGCGGTCTTTGCAAAGCCTTCATACATATCTGTCCATTCGTAGTTCTCGCCGTCTGCCGCAGATTCAAGATTAGCCTTTGTATCACCGAGTCCTGCAAGCTCCTTGAACCACATCTTTGCGTGTTCCTTTTCGTTGTCGGCTGTCTTTAAGAATATAGCCGCAATCTGCTCATAGCCCTCTTTTTTAGCTACAGAAGCAAAATAGGTGTACTTGTTCCTTGCCTGTGATTCGCCGGAAAAAGCCTCTCTGAGATTCTTTTCGGTCTGTGTTCCTGCATACTTGTTTGTTGCCATAATAAACTCCTCCTAATTTTGTATAACTTTTTCAAAATCCGAAGCCGGGTGCTTGCATAACGGGCAGATAAAGTCTTCCGGCAACTCTTCGCCGACATATTCATATCCGCAGATGGTACAGCGCCAGATCGTCTGACCGCCCGTTGTTTTGCCCACAGCCTCGGGTTTTGGTTTAATGTTATTCTGATAGTAATCGTAAGTCGCCGACGGAGCGTCGCTCAGTACCTCCATATCGGTAATTTCGCCGATGAACATTGTATGTGAGCCGAGATCTTCCGTTTTTGTTACCTTTACGGAGATATAGGCATTAGTGCCCTCGGTTATATAGCATATGCCGTTATCGGCTCGTTTATATGCGCTGAAATCCTTGAATTTGTCGGTGTTGCTTCCCGAACAGAAGCCGAAACGCTTGAACAGCTCAAAATCAGCCTGAGTGCTGATTATCGATACGGTAAATTCACCGCTGAGATTTATCATATCATGTGTCAGATTGGCTTTGTTTACACATATGCTGAGCTGATTGGGAGAAGACGCCGCCTGTATAGCCGTATTTATTATACAACCGTTATCTCTTCCGTAATAGTTTGTCGTCAGCACAAATAAACCATAGCTCAGTTTATACATCGCTTTTTTATCCATTTTGCACACTCCTGTTGCCGATGTCGGTGTAATAATTATGTATGTTGCTGTACTTATTATAATCGAAAAAATCTTGTTTGTCAATAAAAACAGCGGTTTCAGTAGGGCAATATGCTGTAATTTCTGATTTTGTATATTGGTAATGAGGTAAATCATTTTTTGACAAGCAAGGGAAATGATGATATAATCGAAATAACAACAGTTTCAAGAGGTGGGGTTAATTGAATATAAGAAATAAAAGATATATTATAATCGGCACATCGATAGCCGTGTTGGTTGTCACCATAGTATTGGTAAATGTAATCCCGTATATGCTTTACGGTTTTATTATTGCGCCTCCTACTTTTATAGACGGAGAAACTCGCCAGGAGAATACATACAGGGAAATAAATTATACCGAGCTCACTAAAGAGCAAAGGCTTGAAGATTTTGACTATTTCTTTGATATGATAAAGACTTCATTGCCATATGTATATGATATGGAGGAGAAGTATCATTTCTCGGTGCTTGACAAGGAAGAGGAGTACAGAGCGGCTTGTGCCGCCTGCGAGGATGATTACAGCTTTCTTGCCCTGATGACTTCAATTGTCAATGATATCCCCAGCGGTCATGCGGCGGTTGTCCCTCCGGATTACTACTCGTATTTTTTAAGCGGTTATTATCGTTCAAAAACGGTAGGACTTAACCTTACAGACAATATGCAGGGTAAGCTTGACGCTTACGGCAAGTATCTGGTCGAAAAGCAATCGGAGTATAATAAAAAGCTCGAATCTGCTGTTTATTTCAGCTATACGGACGGTGTATATCTTTGCTACAACACAGAAGATACGGACAATTATTCCACAATAATATCCATCAACGGCGATGAACCGCAGGAGTTTGTTACGGGAATGATGTCTCCGATAGGAGAGGTACAGTACGATGCGAAATATGACTGTCCATACCGTTCAGATCTGATGTTCAGCACTACAGGCACACAGCCGGTAACGCTCAAGCTGAAGTTGTATGACGGAACAGAGTATGAAGAGCAGTATTATTGTGATTATGATCTGTGCTATGCGTACGATATGGCTTGGTATTACAGCGATGAAGTTTATGATTATATCACGGAAGACGGTGAGCTTTTTGAGACTGCACCCGACGCCGAAGATGACGCAGTTATAGTATATACCGACGAGGAAAACAATATTGCATATCTTTCGATTTCCAGTCTGCATTATTCAGACGGTACAGATATCAAAGAAAAAATATCCGAATACAGCGGTTATGATAATATAGTAATCGATCTTCGTGGTAACGGTGGGGGAATATCGACTTTTTTTAAGGAATATATTTATCCTGCGCTATATAAGGATGATGCTGCGTTTGAAGTAAGCGGATATATTCCGAAAAACCGCTACACCGACCGTTTGTTCAGAGATTTCCCGGATTTGCTATTTGACGCAGAAGTGAATGATCTGAGGTTCAGTGATACAAATGAATACCCGGCTGAGATGTACGACTGCAACAACGGTGAGTATTATAAGTATACCCTTAGCCGTGACTTTCACGGCGACAGATCGCTCAGTTATTCCGATGACAGAAATGTTTATTATATAGTAAACTATGCTACCTGTTCTTCTGCCGATGAGATCGCACAGGTTGTCAAGTCCTGCAATCTTGGTAAGGTTGTCGGAACTAATACAGAAGGCGAAGGGCTGATTTTCGGCGTGTGCTGTGACTGGATGCCAAACTCTCTGCTGATGTATATTTACAGCCCTTCCTATGTTGTTGACGCTGATGGATTTGACAACAGCCTTTACGGTACTCAGCCGGATATATACGGTGGTGTTACCTTTGAAGGTTCTCTCAGATGTGATGAAATAGTTGCTGAGGGCAAGGACTGGTGCAGCCTTCAGTCACGCAGGATATGGGATAATAACTATCAGCTGATTCTTAAGGATATAGGTGTGCTTGCAGATGCGGCGTGAATCTCCGCTTTCCTTGTATTTGTCCCTCCGGATCGTTTACGGCGGTCTGTGAGGGGCTTTGCTATGTTGTCCATTGGTCGTTTTAAAAGCAGTAACCATCGTTTCAGAAAACGGCGACTATGGTTAGAAGTAAGCAAATCCGATAAATATAGGCGGCTCCTGTAAACAGT
>JAEDNF010000116.1 GCA_016302655.1 Oscillospiraceae bacterium
AATATCTTTGCTTTGCCCGTGACCGGCTTATAAGAGCCGCCGATAACTGTGCCTGCGCCGATCCTGCAAAAAGTACGGCTTTGCGTGCAGCGGCAGAAGGAATAGAAAAAACGATTGAAGAGATTGAGGGGAACGCAGATGAAAGTTAAAGACATATATGATTATCTTAATGAATACGCACCTTTCTCGGTACAGGACAAATATGACAACAGCGGCTTTTTAGTCGGTGATATAAATGCCAAAGTCAAAGGTATATGCCTTTGCCTCGATATAACTATGGATGTTATCAAAGAGGCGGCGGCTCAGAGAGCAAACCTTATCATTTCTCATCATCCGGTGATTTTCGATCCGCTCAAAAGCGTAACCGAGGGTTCTCCCGTATACGAGCTTGTAAGAAACAAGATAAACGCAATATGTATGCATACAAACGCCGATATGACAAAAGACGGCGTGAGCGACCTTATGCTCGACCTGCTTGAATTCGGGCAGTCATGCGAGGTGCTTGAACCGATCATGCCCGATAATACCGGATACGGCAAAATTTGCAATCTGGCAATCGAAACTCATGCAAAGGCGCTTGCCGAATACTGTAAGAAAGCGTTTGACTGCACCGTTGTGCGCTATACCGAAACGGACAAGCCGATAAAGCGAGTGGCTGTCTGCTCAGGCTCAGGCGGAAGCACATTGCCGCTTGCGATAAAGGCAGGCTGTGATGCGCTTATAACGGGAGATATCAAGCACGATGTATGGATAGACGCTGTAAACAACGATTTCTGCCTTATTGACGCAGGACATTTCCATACCGAAAACATACTTTGCAATCACCTTTGCGGTATACTCAGCCGCAAATTCAACGATACTCAGATATTTGTCGCACAGAGCAGTAAAGACCCCTGCTCATATATAGTTTAATATATAGTATAAGTGTGACGGAAAGGACTGCCGATGTCACTTGACGGCACTTTTCTCAGCTGCATAGTAAACGAGATGCTGTCCGCAGGACTTATCGGCGGCAGAATAGACAAGATATATCAGCCCTCCCGTGAGGAAGTGATATTATCCATACGCAGTGCGGGAAAACACAATAAATTACTGATAAGCGCAAACTCAATGTCCGCCCGTGTGGGTATGACCGAGCGTGCGGCGGAAAACCCGTCAGCACCGCCTATGTTCTGTATGCTTTTAAGAAAGCACCTCAGCGGCGGAAAACTGCTCGCTGTTTCTCAGGACGGACTTGAGAGAATAATAAACTTCGATTTTGAATGTATGAACGAAATCGGCGATATGGTGATAAACCGCCTTACCGCCGAGATAATGGGCAGGCACAGCAATATAATACTTATGACCGAAAAGGACGGCGTATACCGTGTCATTGACAGTATAAAGCGGATAACCGACGATGTTTCATCGGTTCGGCGCATACTGCCCAATATCGTATACGAAACGCCGCCCAGAGACCTTTCAAGAATAAACTTTCTCACCTGCAGTGACGAGCAGCTGATAAACGCCGTAAAAAGCGGTACGGGAAAACGGCTTTCAAAGCACCTTACCGCTTGTCTTGAAGGCGTGTCGCCGGTATTCGCAAGAGAGTGTGCATATTACTCCTGCCGTGACACCGACGCCGCTGTTGACGATATGACAAGCGACAACTGCGACCGTCTGCTGTTCTTTATAAAAAAGGCGAGAGAATATGTCAGGGACGGCGAAGGCTTCACGATACTGAGAGACCTTCAGGGCGGATATAAGGATTTCTGCTTTATGCCGATAGAGCAATACGGCACACAGATGCTTGTATCAAAGGCAAGCGGCGCAAACGCTCTGCTTGATATATTCTACGGAAGCAAAGCGGAAAACGAGCGCATGAAACAGCGTTCAAAGGATCTGCTTAAGATGCTTATGAATACCTACGACAGAATTTCACGAAAGCTGGAGCTTCAGAAAAGCGAGCTCAGTGAATGCGGCGAAAGGGAGGTATTCCGAGTCCGTGGGGACATAGTCAGCGCAAATATATATAAGATGCACAAGGGCATGACAGAGCTTACCGCAGAGGACTACAGCACGGGAGAAACCGTGACCGTTCCTCTTGACGCAAGGCTTACTCCTGCTCAGAACGCACAGAAATACTATGCCGAATACAAGAAGCTTGAAAAAGCGGAAAAGATGCTGACAAAGCTGATCGCAGACGGTGAAAACGAGCTTATATACATCGACAGCGTTTTTGACGCCGCATCCCGTGCGACCTCCAATGCCGAGATAAGCGAAATAAAGCAGGAGCTTGCCGCTAACGGCTACATTCACGCTCCGTCAGGCAGTAAGAAAACGCAGATAAAGCCGAAACCGCCTATGCATTTTGTATCCGATGACGGATTCGACATCTACATCGGAAGAAACAATATTCAGAACGACAAGCTGACCGTAAAGACAGCCGAGCCCGATGATATGTGGCTTCACACCAAGAATATCGCCGGCTCTCATGTGATAATAAAGGCAAAGAACGGCGAGATATCCGACAATGCCATACTTCAGGCGGCTTCCCTTGCGGCATACTGCTCGAAGGCACAGAACAGCACAAAAGTTCCGGTTGACTACACAAGGATACGGTTTGTTAAAAAGCCTAACGGCGCAAAGCCCGGAATGGTGATATTCTCAAATAATTTTACCGTGCTTGTAGACCCCGATGAAGAGCTTTTTGCAAGGGTTGAGGCGTAGAATAATACAGTAATCAAAGAAAGGAAATAAATAAAATGAAGAAAGAACTTGCAAAGACCTATTCCCCAAAAGATTTTGAGGACAGGCTCTATCATGAATGGGAGGAAAAGAAATACTTCCACGCAGAAATCGATCCTAAGAAAAAACCGTTTACAATAGTTATCCCCCCTCCGAACATAACTGGTCAGCTCCACATGGGACACGCCCTTGACAACACGCTCCAGGATATACTTATCCGTTACAAGAGAATGCAGGGCTGCTGCACATTATGGCTTCCCGGCACAGACCACGCTTCGATAGCAACAGAAGCCAAGATAGTAAACGCTATGAAAGAAGAAGGCCTCACCAAAGACGATGTAGGCAGAGACGGCTTTTTGGAGCGTGCGTGGGAATGGAAAAAGGTTTACGGCGGCAGAATAGTACAGCAGCTTAAAAAGCTCGGCTCGTCGTGCGACTGGGACAGAGAGCGCTTTACGCTTGACGATGGCTGTTCAAAGGCAGTTCAGAAGGTATTCATCGACCTTTACAACAAGGGACTTATCTATCACGGCGAAAGAATAATCAACTGGTGTCCCAACTGTAAGACATCTATCTCGGATATCGAGTGCGAGTATGAGGAGCAGGACGGCTATTTCTGGCATATTAACTATCCGCTGTCAGACGGAAGCGGAAGCGTTGAGATAGCAACCACCCGTCCCGAAACTCTGCTGGGCGACAGCGCAATAGCTGTTCATCCCGATGATGAAAGATACAAGAACATAGTAGGCAAGATGGTAAAACTTCCTCTCACAGACAGAGAGATACCCGTTATAGCCGATGAATATGTTGATATGGAATTCGGTACGGGCGTAGTTAAGATAACTCCCGCACACGACCCCAACGACTTTGAAGTAGGCAAGCGCCATGATCTTCCCATAATCCACATGATGAACGACGACGCAACTATCAAAGAGGGCATCGGCGGCAAATATTCGGGTATGGACAGATACGAAGCGAGAAAAGCAATGGTTGCCGACCTTGAGGCACAGGGACTGCTTGTTAAGGTTGAGCCTCACAAGCACAATGTAGGCTGCTGTCAGCGCTGCGGAACTACCGTAGAGCCCAGAGCAAGCTATCAGTGGTTCGTTTCGATGAAACAGCTTGCACAGCCTGCTATCGATGTTGTTAAAAGCGGCGAGCTGAGATTTGTTCCGCAGAGATTTGAAAACGGCTATCTTTACTGGATGGAAAATATCCGTGACTGGTGCATCTCCCGTCAGCTCTGGTGGGGACACAGAATACCTGCGTACTACTGTCAGAACAAGGACTGCGGTCACACCGAGATAACCCTTGACGGCATCGATGTATGCCCCAAGTGCGGCGCACCCATGAAGCAGGACGAGGACACGCTGGACACCTGGTTCTCCTCTGCTCTGTGGCCTTTCTCAACGCTTGGCTGGCCTGAAAAGACGGCGGACTTAGACTACTTCTATCCCACAAACACACTTGTAACAGGCTATGATATCATACCGTTCTGGGTAGCAAGAATGATATTCAGCGGACTTGAGCATACCGGTCAGAAGCCGTTCAAGGATGTACTGATACACGGACTTGTTCGTGACGAACAGGGCAGAAAGATGTCAAAATCGCTCGGAAACGGCGTCGATCCCCTTGAAGTTATAGACAAATACGGCGCAGACGCATTAAGACTCACGCTGGTTACGGGCAACGCTCCCGGCAACGATATGCGCTGGACGGAAACTAAGGTGACAAATTCCAGAAACTTTGCAAACAAGCTGTGGAATGCGTCAAGATATATCCTTATGAATCTGCCCGAAGATATGGAGGGCGCAGTTCTTCCCGAAGAGCTTCCTATCGAGGACAAGTGGATACTCTCGCTGTACAACGACCTTGTAAAGAATGTTACCGCTAACCTTGACAGCTACGAGCTTGGCATTGCGGTACAGAATCTGTACGACTTTATCTGGGATGTATACTGCGACTGGTACATCGAGCTTACAAAGCCTCGTATAGCCGCAGGCGGAGAAACGGCTCTCGCCGCACAGAATGTACTGGTTTATGTAATGCAGGGTATATTAAAACTGCTTCATCCGTTTATGCCGTTCATAACCGAAGAGATATGGCAGTCGATGCCTATAGTTGCCGATAAGGGCAACAACCCCGACAGCATTATGATCTCCGCTTGGCCCGAATATGACGAAAAGCTTCACTTTGCAAAGGAGCAGACCGACTTTACAAAGATAGTTGACGCTATCCGTGCTGTAAGAGTACAGCGCAACGAGCTTAACGTTCCTCCGTCAAAGAAGGTAACAATGCTGATAGAAACAGCGGAAACAGCGCTGTTTGACGGCGCTAAGGTATTCTTCGAGCGTCTTGCCGGCGCAGGAGAGCTGACAATATCCGAAAAGGCGGATACATCTTCCGATATGGTAACGATAGTAACCGCAAACGCAAGAATATTTATGCCTATGGGCGAGCTTGTTGACAAGGAAAAAGAGCTTGCAAGGCTTGAAAAGGAGCGCAAGGCGGCACAGAAGGATATCGACTTCCTTTCGGGCAAGCTGAGCAATCAGGGCTTCCTTTCAAAAGCGCCTGCACAGCAGATAGAAAACGAGCGTGTAAAGCTTGCAAAGGCACAGGAAAAGATGGAGAAGATCATGCTCTCTATCGAGAAGATGAAGTAATAATAAGCGTGTTTATCCCCCGACCGGTTCGGGGGATTTTTCTTGCGGTCAGGTTACACAAAAATAAGTAATAGTTTTATACAGATTATACAAAAGCGTTGCTTTGATATTGAAAATACAACATAATTTATGTTATTATGATTTTGCTAAGGATTCTGATTGCAGAATAACTTATACTTTCCCGAAAGTATAGCCGGCATAACAATTTAATTTTCACAAAACGAAAATACAATCACAACAAACTACAATCACACAACTGAACACAACGGAGGTATTTCTATGAAAAAAACATTTGCTACTATCATTTCACTCTTAATCTGCTTTACACTTTCAGCTTGCACAGGCTCGGCAACAGTTTCGACTTTACCCGATGAAAGCAAGAACAATCCCGAAAACAGTTCC
>JAEDNF010000117.1 GCA_016302655.1 Oscillospiraceae bacterium
TTTTTTCCTTGACTTCTTATCTGTTATAATGTATGATTTAAACAGCACAAAACATTACGAGAGGTACACTCAATGATAAAAACAATTGATATAAGCGGAAAATGGGAGCTGTTTTTCAGCGAAGAAGCGCAGAGCGCTTTGCCTGACAGCTACAGCGACGATATTATTCTGCCCGATACGCTGTCCCACGCAGGCAAAACGCCTGTTTGCGAAAACAAGGAAGAAGGATATCTGACGGATATGCACCCTTTTTCGGGATATGCTTTTTTCAGGCGAAATATCACCGTTTGCGAAGATACGGCAGGGTGCAGGGCGTTTCTTACGCTGGAGCGCACCAGAATAAGCACTCTTTATATAGACGGCAACAAAATAGGCACTTGTGACAGCCTTTGCGGTACTCACAGCTATGATATTTCGGAATATATGACGGCAGGCATTCACGAGGCGGTTATCTGCGTTGCAAATGTCGGATACAAGACGGGCGGCGGACATATGACCAGTCCCGACACGCAGACCAACTGGCTCGGAATAACCGGCAGAATGGCTATAGATATCTACCCCGACAGTTACATATCCGATGTGCGTATCACAGCTCAGTCGGACGGTACGCTTTCGGTAAAGGGCAAAGTCAACAACCGCACCGACTGCGATACAATAGATATGAGCGTGATATCTCCCGACGGAATAAGGGTGCTTGCGGCACAGATAACGGCTGACGAGGACTTATTTGAAGCAGAATATAAAATAAACGGCGCAAAGCAATGGGACGAGTTCGAGCAGAATATATATACGCTAAAGTTATCATACGGTGAAGATACATACACCTCAAAGTTCGGTTTTGTTTCTTTTGCAAGCAAAGGCAGAAAACTGCTTGTAAACGGCGGTGAAAGCTTCCTCAGAGGAAAGCACGACGGTCTTATCTGGCCGCTGACAGGCTTTGCTCCGTGTGATGTAAAAGCGTGGAAGGACAGGCTGAAAACAGCAAAGAGTTACGGCATAAATCACTACCGTTTTCATACCTGCTGTCCTCCCGATGCGGCATTCACAGCGGCAGACGAGCTTGGCATATATATGGAGCCTGAGCTTCCTTTCTGGGGTACGATAGCCGCAAAAGGCGAAGAGGGCTACAACGAGGAAGAACAGCAATATCTAATTAATGAAGGAATACGCATAATAAAAGAGTTTTCGCATCATCCGTCATTTGTAATGATGTCGCTTGGCAACGAGCTTTGGGGAAGCCGTGAAAGGCTCGGAGAAATAATTGATATCCTCCGCCGTGAAAATCACACGATATTCTTCACAAGCGGCTCGAACAACTTCCAGTTCTGGCCTGCCGAAATACCCGAAGAGGACTTTTTCACAGGCGTAAGGCTCTCCCGTGACAGACTTATAAGAGGCTCGTACGCCATGTGCGACGCACCTCTCGGTCACATCCAGACGGACAAGCCCGGCACATCGCATAATTACGATGCGGCGATAAGAGGCGAGAGCGGCTCGGAAAACAGCGCAGGCGCTACAATGCAGATACAGTACGGAACGGGGGTAAAAACCGTTAAAGTAAACGCCGCAGACGGCAGTTATATTCCGCATAAGCCTGTTATCTCGCACGAAGTGGGACAGTACGATTTCTTCCCCGACTTTGACGAGGATAAGCTCTACACAGGCCCGCTGAAGCCGAGATATCTCGATATCTTCAGAGAAAGACTGGAAGAAAAGAACCTTTTCTCTCAGTGGAAGGATATGTATGAGGCTGTCGGCGCACACTGCACACAATGCTATAAGGACGAAACCGAAACCGCTATGCGCTCAGCAGAACTGAGCGGTTTTCAGCTGCTCGACCTTCAGGACTTCAACGGTCAGGGCGTATCGCTTGTAGGAATACTTAACGCTCTGATGGAATCAAAGGGCTTTATCACACCGGAAAAATGGCGAAATTTCTGCGATAGCTCGGTTGTGCTTGCCGAGTTTGACAGCTATGTAATTTCAGCCGATGACAAACCCGATATTAAATTAATTCTTTCTTCCTACGGCAAGAACAAAACAAAAAGCGGTACTCTGCACTACTCGATAAAGAGCGAAGAAACCGATATAAACGGCAGTATTGATTTTGAGGCAGGCGAAGAAAGACTCAGCCGTATCGGTAAAATTACGGCAGATTTTTCCCATATCACAAAGGCTCAGAAAGCAGAGCTTAATATAAGCGCAGAGGGACTTTGCAACAGCTACACGCTGTGGCTTTATCCAAAGACCGACATCACAATAACAGACAGCGGAATATATTCAGCCGATGATGAAGTATTATTTGCAAACAGCGTAAAGCAGGCAAAAGAGCTTATCGCTAAAGGCAAAAAGGCAATGGTGATTACCGGCGGCGAGAACTCAATTGAAAACGCTTATTGCGCCGACTTCTGGAATTATCATATGTTCCGTGTAATTTCGGAAAGTATGAACAAGCCCGTTGCCGCAGGCACTATGGGACTTCTGATAGATAAGGATGATGCGCTTCTGTCCGACTTCCCCTGCGAGAAGTACACGACTCCGCAATGGTATGAAGCCGTAACGCACAGCAGAGCCGATATACTTGACGACTGCCCCGATATAATTCCGATAATACAGGTAGTAGACAACAACGAGCGCTGTCACCGTCTCGGAATGCTGTACAGAAAAGACGGTATACTTCATTGCAGTATAAAGCTTTATGAAGCTGCTTCTTCGCCCGAAATAAAACAGCTGGCGAAGAGTATAATGAATAACATATAAAATGAGCCTGAGAGAAAGCGTTTTTCTCTCAGGCTTAATATTATTTTTTTATAAATTCAATGTCGGATTCGGGTATACCGTTTTCATCGGCGATGAACCGTTCTACCCTCATATGCAGATTGTATTTTTCCCTCAAAAGTGCGATTTTGCCCATCATCTCAGAAGCATGATGGTCGTCGATAGCCTTCTGATTTTCCCAGCTGTCAATCAGCAACACCGTATGCTTATCATCCATAGGGAAAAAGTATTCATATCTTAGATTTCCCGGTTCATTGCGGATATCATCCACTATCCCAGATGATACCATTTCCTCTGCAAAATTAACGGCATTTGTGCCTTCGCCGGTGTAATAGATATTTACTGTTATTGCCATAATATCACCTGAAACTCTCCGTGTCATAACCCGATCACAGAAAATCCCTATTGGAATACTTGTCCGCATACATAAGCTTATCAGCCTCTGCAAGCGCCTTTTCTATAGGCTGTATGCCGAACACACCGCCGATAGCTACCGAACACTTTACATCCGGATAATCGTCAATGGTGATTTCGGATACGCTTTTTCTGATTTCTTCAAGCTTGTTTATAAAAATAGTCTTAGGTATATTTGTCATAAGCAGTACAAATTCATCGCCGCCGAGCCTTACAAGAACATCGGTGCTTCTTATGCACTTTCTTATGCTGTCGCACACGGCTTTCAGCACAAGGTCGCCTGCCGCATGACCGTAGTGGTCATTTATCGACTTGAAGTTATTTGCGTCGAGCATTGCTACGGCTTCAATATACCGCATGGACTTTGCCTGCTCTTCATAATATCTGCGGTTATATGCTCCTGTCAGAGCGTCGTGGTAAAGCTGACGGTTATAGTTGACGATATTATCCATAAAGTCGGACTTTCCGTATGCGCCGAGCAGAACGCCGTCCTTATCCTTATATATCATCTCAAGGGCATACGGCTTGCCGCTGACTTCAACATATTTTGAGATGATCTGATATATGCTGTCGTCGGCAAACTCGAGCTTGCTCATCTGTCCGTGCTTTTCAAAGGCCTTTGACGATACGCAGTTCTTGCAGCGCTGCGGCTTTCCCCATACCGCATAGCACTTGTGCCCGCGGCAGGCATCCACCATATCTTCACTGCCTTCCTTGCAGCCGACTCTCACCACCTCGTTGTCGTTCATATCGACAAGCCTTACAACATCAAACACATTGGTAAGACATCTGATGGTTTCTCTTATTTCGGTATCCTCGCCCTCTTTTAAGCGGTACTGAGGACGGACTACAAGCGTCTCTTCATCGTTTATATCTATTATTCTTCCGAGCAGACCGATATACTTGGGATGCTCGTCACTGCTCCAGAGCGTCTTTATCTTGAAGCAGTACCAGCGCTCTTCTCCGTTTATAGTGAGCTTTGTTTTTATCTCAAACTGAGATTTATCCGGGGTGGTGCGCTCTCTTGCCGTCTTTTCTATCCGGTCGATATTGCTCTTGCCGATATACTCCTGCTTTACTCCTTTGGGGTGCATAATGACTTTGCTCAGTCCGAGAAGCTGTGCCGCATAATCGGTAAGTCTCAGGACATCAAGAACGGCATCGTATTCAAATTGTATTTCCTTACTGCCTTCCGACAGGAAGTTCCAGCGTTCCTTACCATCAAGCGCGCGAAGAAGCGGATTACTGCCCTGTCCCGAGAGTATCTTATTCTCGACAAGCTCTTCGGTAGCACGAATAAGCAGTCTGTCGCCGAGCGAATCGTGGCCTGTCCGTCCTATCTCGCTCAGTATCTGCACTTCGCAATCCTTAAGGCACTGGAGCAGTAAAGGATTGAATGCGCCGCACTGACCGTCAAGTATCATTTCCATTGCTTTTTCGTGAGAATAAGCCTTTTTATAGCATCTGTCGCTGGTCAGGGCGTCGTATACATCGGCTATGGCGGTTACCTGTGCTGAGATAGGTATATTATCGCCAACAAGTCCGTCGGGATAGCCTTTTCCGTCATACCTTTCGTGATGCCATCTGCATATTTCATACGCCTTGTCAATCAGAGGATAATTCTGCTTTTTATAGAGTTCTGTCAGCATATCTGCGCCGATGACGGAATGCGATTTCATTATCTCAAATTCTTCCGCCGTCAGCCGTCCGGGCTTATTGAGTATCTTATCGTCTATCGATATCTTTCCTATATCGTGAAAAGATGAAGCGGTGCTGATAAGCAGCATATCGTTTTCGGTCAAATGATACTTATCCGTCTTTTCGATAAGTCTCTGTAAAAGAATAGCCGTCAGCGTTCTTATATGATGAACATGCATACCGCTTTCGCCGTTTCTGAACTCAACGATATGAGCCAGCACATTTATCATCATACGGTTATTCTTTTCGTTCTCGTACACCTGATCTTCAAGAGCGCCGAGCAGTCTTTTCTGCTTTCTGTAAAGCAGAAGGATATTAGCGATACGCTTATGTACTTCAAAGCTGTCAAAAGGTCTTCTTATATAGTCGGCAACGCCGTTGTCATACGCTTTTTGTATGTATTCGTGAGATACTTCGGATGAAATCATCACAACCGGCGTATCGTCTATCCAGCGGTAATTCTTGATAAGCGAGAGCAAGGTAAACTCGTCCGTGCCAGTTTCGGCAACATCCAGCACTACAAGGTCAATATCATAACTGCGCTCTTTGAGCAGCTGAAGAACATAATCTCCGCTGTCAGCTTCAATGATATCATATTTGTCGCTGAGCATCTTCGCCAGTGTCTTGCGCTGTGCGGCAGAATTATTGAATATAAGTATCTGTTCTCGTTCCTGCTTCTGTCCGCTCATATATTCCGCCCCATTTCGATTGGATTACAAATTTTACAAGAATGCTTATTATATAAGTATAAACCTTTTTACCTGTTAAGTCAATATATAGGCGAATTTTCGTGCTAAAAACTTTTTTAAAAAACTGCTTGACTTTAACTTATGTTTATGATATAATACCAATGTTGCAAATTCAATACGCAGGTGTGGCGGAAT
>JAEDNF010000118.1 GCA_016302655.1 Oscillospiraceae bacterium
GCCTCATAATAGTCGCCGTCTGACATATAGCTCTTGATGTCGGATATTATGTCGGACTGACCTTTGTCGGTAAAGGTCGAAATTGCGCTTCCCTTAGTGCTTATTGCCCATTCTCTTGAAACGGAAAACACCGCAAAGGCAATGCCGCTGGATCTGAAGCCGTTGTAATCGTAATAATCATCGGCATAAGAAGTAGCGGAATAGGAATATGAATCGTGATCGGTATCCAGTACGCATACGACATCTACACCCCATTTATCGCTGATGTCGTCAAGCTTTGAATTCAGCGTGTCAAGCTCATCGCTTGAAAGAGTGTCGGTATAATCGACTGCTCTGGGGAGCAGTCTTTCCGAAGGTATGTTGCCGCTTTGCCAGTCCTTATTATTTTCGGCAAAGCAGGGGATAGCCGAGCAGAGCATTATAATAGCTGCGGTAAGCACCGCTGTGATTTTCTTTATCATTTGCAAGCCCTCCTTAATTCAGGAACAGGAACCACGATACGCCGAATGCGATTATAGTCGCAATAAGCGCAATGAGTCCCGTCCAGCGCCAATATGCGCCTTTATCCATAGGAAGATTGCCGACAAATTTACCTGTCTGCCCGTTCATTGCAAAGTTGTATATTTCACCGTTCCACTTCGCCGTGAGAAGCCATACGGGGTAGAGGGCATATTTGACCGAGCTGTTTTTAAACTGCACCGAAGCGTTTTCGGGAGTAACCGTTGCGTATCCCGTTGCTGTGGTTGCCATCTGGTCTAAAGTACTTTTCTTTATTCTGTCGTTTGCACGGCCTATGCTGGCGTCGGAGTCAACATCATATTTATCCGCAATATAACCGGACAGATAAGCCGTCTGGAACGGCACTTCGTCCTTAGCATAATACGGCTCTATCGATTCCATAAGGTCGTCTGCCATCTTGGATGAGCCGTCAACGGGCACTCTGTCAAAGCTGAGCGAGCCGCTGCGGAAAAGTCTGAAGTGAGATGTCTTGGTATAGTTGTAGTCCGAGTCGCTCCAGCAGGTGACTTTGGTAGCGTGGTAGTACGCCTGTGCGTCTGCCTTTGCACCGAACAGCCAGAAGGGTACGTATACTCCCTTGATTTCGTCTATGTAACTGTCTTTCCTGAACTGCTTGGGCAAAAGGCGCTTTTTCTGCAGGTGCTGTTTAAAGCCCGCTTTAGCCGCCTCTTTATCCAGCTTGAACGGTATAATAAGATCGGGCCTCTTGTCGCCTGCAAACTGTCCTACCAGAACAACCGGGCTTCCGCAGTAAGGGCAGTCGGTTGCGCCGGTCGTATCGTCACAAATTATCTGACCGCCGCAGGAGTTGCACAGATATACCTTCTGTCCGTCAAGCTCGCCTTGCATCCACTCGTTTCCGGGCTGGCTGGACCAGTCCATCATATCGGGTTTTTCTTCTTTGAGAATGTCATCGTTTGCCTTAAGCGTCTCTGCGTCAAACTCATTGTCGCAGTAGGGACACTTCATTTTCTGCGAGTCCGTGTCAAACTGAAGAGGACCGCAGCAGCATGGGCACTTATAGTCAAGTATCGCTCCCATCGTATATTTCCTTTCGCTTAGGATATTTTTGCCGATACTGAAAGTATAACATAAATTTAAAGGTTATGCAATACACAAATGGTTATTTTTTCATATTGAGTTACGGTAAAAAGCTTGTTATCGTGCCGCCGCCGACTACAATATCACCGTCATACATAACAAGCGCCTGACCGCAGGTAACTGCTCTTTGCGGCTCGTCAAACACAGCTGTGACGGTATCGCCGTGCTGAGTGACGGTCGCCCATTGTTCTTTGTTACGGTAGCGCACCTTTGCTTTAACACGCATTTCTCCCTCTATCTTAGGTACGGATATCAGATTGATATTGTCAGCCTTTACTATACTGCTGTAAAGGCCGCTTTCGTATGACAATGTGACGGTGTTATCGGCAGGATTTACAGACTTAACATACAGCGGTTTCTCTGCGCTTATGCCGAGTCCTTTGCGCTGACCTGTGGTATACCGTATCACGCCTTTGTGCCTGCCTATGACATTGCCGTCTTCATCGAGAAAGTCTCTGCTGGGATAATCTTTTCCCGTATATTGTGCAATAAAATCCGCATAACTTCCGTTTTGCACAAAGCATATATCCTGGCTGTCGGCCTTTCGTGCATTGACAAAGCCGTTTTCCTCAGCTATCTTTCTTACTTCGGCTTTTGTAAGCTCGCCGAGAGGAAAAATCGTATGGCTTAGCTGTTCCTGCGTAAGACAGTAAAGGACATAGCTCTGGTCTTTGGTATCGTCGAGTGCCTTTTTCAGCAGATATCTGCCGTTTTCCCCCTTTGTTATCCTTGCATAGTGACCTGTAACCACATAGTCACGGTCAAGTTCCTTTGCTCTAATATACAGCTTATCGAATTTCAGATATCTGTTGCAGTCTATGCAGGGGTTCGGAGTAAGTCCGTTTTCGTAAGCCTTAATAAAGCGGCAAATCACATCTTTTTCAAAACGGTCGGAAAAGTTGAATACATAATACGGAATATCAAGCGAATAAGCAACGCTCCTTGCGTCCTCAACATCGTCAAGAGAGCAGCAGCTGTGTTCTCTTGATATGCCGATATCCTCATTTGCGAACAGCTTCATAGTAGCTCCGATACAATCGAAGCCCCGCTGTTTCATCAGATAAGCCGCAACGCTTGAGTCAACGCCGCCGCTCATAGCTATAACTGCTTTGTTGTTCATATTGCTCCTTTTAACATAATATATGCCGATGACTTTTCAGCCATCGGCATAGGTTATTCTGTTATATTTTTCGGGATCAGTCACCGAAAGCCTGTGAGAGATCTGCTATGATATCATCGATATGCTCTGTACCGATAGAAAGGCGGATAGTGTTTCTGCCTATGCCCTGATCGGCAAGCTCCTCGTCGGTCAGCTGTGAGTGAGTTGTTGTTGCAGGGTGGATAACAAGGCTCTTTACATCTGCAACATTTGCAAGCAGAGAGAATATCTGCAGCTTGTCGATAAACTCGTGAGCTTCTTTCTGACCGCCCTTGATATTGAAAGTAAATATCGATGCGCCGCCGTTAGGGAAGTACTTCTCATAAAGTGCGTGGTCGGGATGGTCGGGCAGAGAGGGGTGGTTTACCTTTTCAACCTTGGGGTGATTTGCAAGGAATTCTACAACCTTCTTGGTGTTCTCAACATGGCGGTCGAGTCTCAGCGACAGCGTTTCTGTACCCTGTAAGAGCAGGAAAGCGTTGAAGGGAGAGATAGTAGCGCCGGTATCACGCAGAAGGATAGCACGGATATATGTAACGAATGCCGCAGGGCCTGCCGCATCTACAAAGGATACGCCGTGATAGCTGGGGTTAGCCTCTGCTATGGGAGCGTACTTGCCGCTTGCCTTCCAGTCAAACTTGCCGGAGTCAACTATAACGCCGCCAAGCGTAGTGCCGTGACCGCCGATGAACTTTGTAGCGGAATGTACTACTATATCAGCGCCGTGTTCAATCGGGCGGATAAGATAAGGAGTACCGAAGGTGTTGTCGATAACCAGCGGCAAGCCGTGCTTGTGAGCAATCTCGGCGATAGCGTCAATGTCGGGGATGTCGCTGTTGGGGTTGCCCAGAGTCTCAAGGTAGATAGCCTTTGTGTTATCCTGAATTGCGTTCTCTACTTCTTCAAGATTGTGTGCGTCTACGAATGTGGTGCTTATGCCATACTGGGGAAGAGTATGTGCAAGCAGGTTGTAGCTTCCGCCGTAGATGGTCTTCTGTGCAACAATATGCTCGCCTGCATAAGCAAGTGCCTGAATGGCATAGGTTATAGCGGCTGCGCCCGATGCTGTGGCAAGTGCCGCAACACCGCCCTCAAGTGCGGCGATCCTCGTCTCAAAAACGCTCTGAGTGGTGTTTGTAAGTCTGCCGTAGATGTTGCCTGCGTCGGCAAGTCCGAAGCGTGCGGCAGCGTGTGCGCTGTCTCTGAAAACATAAGATGTTGTCTGATATATCGGCACTGCTCTTGCGTCTGATGCGGGGTCGGGAGTCTCCTGTCCTGCGTGAAGCTGGATCGTCTCAAATCTGTAGTTGTTATCGTATGTATAGCTCATTTTAAATACCTCTTTCTTTTTTATCGGCGGCTTTTAGCCTGCCTGTCATGTTTTTGTTTTACTTTAGGATCGGTTACTGCGCTATACAACGGCACATTCGTCCGTTTCTGAAATTGTGCCTTAATGCTCTTGCTATTATATGCACTGAATGTGCCCCCTTTCTTGTACGGTAATTTCGGATAAGCTTAGGCTGTTTGCTAAAACGCTTAAAACCTATCTGTTTGGTATGTTTACATTATACACTAAACTGATAGGTTTTGTCAATAGGAAAATGAAAAAAATTCTAAAAAATTTTTTTGCGGCGAAAAACCGCATTAATAAAAGGAAATCCGCTATATTTTTGTAAAGAGCCTTGCAAAGTTTTTTAATAATGTATATAATTATCTTATTAAGGCTGTAGAATCTTTACGGTAAATTTAGGAGGAACAAACTATGTATTTTGCAAAAGAGAACCGTTACGAAAAAATGATTTACAACCGCTGTGGGAACGGCGGACTTAAGCTATCCGCCGTATCGCTCGGACTGTGGCAGAACTTCGGCTTCGGCTCAAACTTTGCCAATGCGGAGCAGATGGTGCATACCGCATTCGATCTCGGAATAACGCACTTTGACCTTGCCAACAACTACGGACATCCTTATAACGGAAGCGCCGAAGAGAACTTCGGAAAGATACTCGACAGGGGACTGAGGGAGTACCGTGACGAGCTGTGCATTTCAACCAAAGCAGGATATGATATGTGGCCCGGTCCGTACGGAGATAAGAACGGTTCAAGAAAATATCTTACAGCTTCGCTCGACCAGAGCCTTAAGCGCATGAAGCTCGACTATGTTGATATATTCTATCATCATGTGTTCGATCCCGGTACGCCGATAGAAGAAACTGCGCTTGCACTTGATAATGCGGTACGGCAGGGCAAGGCGCTGTATGTCGGCATATCCAATTATAACAGACAGCAGACCGAGGAGATTCAGAAGATATTCAAAGAGCTCCGCACGCCGTTCATTCTCAATCAGCCGTCATACTCAATGCTTAACAGATGGGTGGAAAGAGACGGGCTTGACGAATATTGCCTGCAGAACAATGTAAGCCTTGCCGTATTCTCTCCGTTGTATCAGGGACTCCTTACCGACAAGTATCTGGGCGAGAATATTCCCGCCGATTCAAGAATAGGAAAGGGCGCAACCTGGATCGCAAACGAGCTTGACGACGCTATGAGGGCAAGGCTTGTACGGCTTAACGAAATAGCAAAGGGCAGAGGTCAGAAGCTGTCGCAGATGGCTCTGTCGTGGGTGCTTCACAATAAGGCGGTCGCAACCGTGCTTATCGGTGCAAGCAGACCTGAGCAGATAGCAGAAAATGTTGCCTGCATAGAAAAGCTCGACTTCACCGAAGAAGAGATAGCGGCAATAGAAGAGGCGCTGAAATAAA
>JAEDNF010000119.1 GCA_016302655.1 Oscillospiraceae bacterium
AACAACTTATTCCGTTCGGTGTTTGTCGAATAAAGGGCGTATCGCCGTCAATCAAGATGTTCTGCTTTAATTTTGCGTAACAGCTTATATCCTATCAGGTCGTAGGCTTCTGTCTTACCTTTATATGAACCTCTCTGAGCTGCTGTTCTGTTACTTCCGTAGGTGCGCCCAGCAGGAGATCCTGAGCGTTTGAGTTCATCGGGAATGCGATTACCTCTCTTATGCTCTCATCGCCTGTCAGAAGCATTATCATACGGTCAACGCCGGGCGCCATACCTGCGTGCGGAGGTGCGCCGTACTGGAATGCATTGTACAGAGCGCCGAACTTTTCGGCTACATCCTGCTCTGTATAGCCTGCTATCTCAAACGCCTTTATCATGGTGTCAAGGTCGTGGTTTCTTACAGCGCCGCTTGACAGCTCAACGCCGTTGCACACGATATCATACTGATATGCAAGTATATCAAGAGGATTCTTTGTATTAAGCGCTTCAAGACCGCCCTGAGGCATAGAGAACGGATTGTGGGTAAATATCGTCTTGCCTGTTTCCTCGTCCTCTTCGTACATCGGGAAGTCAACGATAAAGCACATCTCGTATCTGTCATAATCGATGAGATTCATACGCTTTGCAACTTCGGTACGGATCTGACCTGCAAACTTAGGCGCCATCTTCTTGTTGTCGGCAATGAAGTAAAGAACGTCGCCTACTTGGAGCGCACATCTTGTCTTAAGCTCTGCACGCTGTTCGTCGTTTAAGAACTTGTCGATAGGACCTAAGTAGTTGAAGTTCTCGTCAACCTTTACATAGCCAAGTCCCTTCATGCCTATCTCTTTTGCAAAGGCTTCCATCTTTTCAAAGAAGCCCTTTGACTGACTTGCCATACCGGGAACTCTGATACCTCTTACGCACTTGTTTGCAAAAGGCTTGAAGTCGCTGTCAACAAACAGGTCGGACAGCTCGGTTATTATCAGGGGGTTTCTGAGGTCGGGCTTGTCTGTGCCGTACTTCAGCATAGATTCCGCATAAGGAATACGCTTGAACGGTGCGGGAGAAACAGGCTTGTTGCTGAACTTTTCAAAAACTGCGGATAAAACTTCTTCTGCGTTTGCAAAAACATCTTCCTGAGTTGCAAATGCCATCTCAAAGTCCAGCTGATAGAACTCGCCGGGGGAACGGTCTGCTCTTGCGTCTTCGTCACGGAAGCAGGGAGCGATCTGGAAATACTTATCAAAGCCCGATACCATAAGCAGCTGTTTGAATATCTGCGGTGCCTGAGGCAGAGCGTAGAACTTTCCGTGATGCTTACGGCTGGGGATAAGATAGTCTCTTGCACCCTCGGGAGAGCTTGTCGAAAGAATAGGAGTCTGTATCTCCAAAAATCCCATCTCGGTCATCTTACTGCGCAGGAATGATATTACCTGTGAACGCAGAACTATATTGTTGTGCATTCTCTTGTTGCGCAGGTCAAGATAACGGTACTTAAGACGGATATCCTCTTTTGTTTCGGTAGATGTGGGTACTTCAAACGGGAGCTGTTCTACCGTCACCTTACCCAGTACCTCAAGGCTCTCGGCTACTATCTCTATAGTGCCTGTTGCTATCTTCTCGTTGTATGTGCCCTCGGCTCTCTTTATTACCGTACCGCCTATGGTAACGGCACACTCCTTGTTTACGCCGTCAAGAAGAGCTTCGTTCTTCTGGAAGGTTATCTGTACATAGCCGTAGTGGTCACGCAGATCGATAAACTTGATGCCTCCGTGGTCACGGATGTTCTCTACCCAGCCTGCAACACGAACGGTCTTGCCGATATCGGATTCACTCAGCATCTCGCAGGTGTGCGTGCGGTATTTGTTCTCTAAAAACATTTCTTTCTTGCCTTTCTTTCTTTTATTATCAGCCCTTGAGCTTTTCTTCAAGCATTGCCTTTACGCTTGCGGGTGAAGCCGCGCCTCGAAGTATCTTGTTGCACTGTCCCATAAGGAATCCGAATACCTTTGTCTCGCCGCTTCTGTACTGCTCGACTGCCTTGGGATTAGCCGCCATGATGTCGTTTATCGTCTTTTCAAGCAGTTCGTTGTCTTCTTTTATCCACAGCTGCTGTTCTTCGGCTATATCGGCAGGCTTCTTGCCGGATTCTATCATTTCACGAAGAATTATCTTTCTGTTGTCCTTTGATATCTTGCCGCTTTCACCAAGCTCAATGAGCTTTGCAAAATCCTCTGCGGTAAACTTCATATCGTCAAGGTCAAGCTCACCTAAGTTTATTCTTCTCATAAGCTCGACTACTATGAATGTCGCTATCGGCTTGGGATTGTTGTATACCTTTATAGCTTCTTCAAAGAAATCGCTGATAGGCTTTGAATCGGTCAGCACCTTTGCGTCTGCGGCAGATATGCCGTATTCTCCGGTATAGCGAGCAACTCTCTGCTCGGGCATCTCGGGGATATCCGCCTTTATTGCGGCAAGCTCTTCTTCCGTAAAGATTATCGGAGGAATATCGGGATCGGGGAAATAGCGGTAGTCGTGAGCGTCCTCTTTTGAACGAAGCGAGCTTGTTTCGCCCGTTGCGTCATTGAAGTGAAGCGTCTCCTGCACTACTCTTTCGCCGTTCTCGATAAGCTCTGTCTGACGGTATATCTCGTACTCAATGGCACGCTGAATAGCCTTTGTTGAGTTAAGGTTCTTTACCTCTGTTCTTGTTCCGAGCTTGTCCGAACCTTTTTCTGCAAGAGAAATATTGACATCGCATCTCATTGAGCCCTGCTCAAGCTTTCCGTCGCAGACTCCTGCATACTGAAGCATCATTCTTATCTTTTCAAAGAATGCGACAACCTCAGCCGCCGAGTGAAAATCCGGCTCTGTAACTATCTCGATAAGCGGTATTCCGCAGCGGTTATAGTCAGCAAGGCTGACACGCTCAATATCATCATGAACGAGCTTTCCTGCGTCCTCTTCAAGATGTATGCGGTTTATACGCATTGTCTTAAGCTCGCCGTCAACCGTGACATCCACATGGCCGCCCAGACATACGGGGCGGGGCATCTGCGATATCTGATATGCTTTGGGCAGGTCGGGATAGAAATAATTCTTTCTGTCCCACTTTGTAAAGCGTGATATCTCGCAGTTCATGATATAGCCTGCCTTGATGATATATTCGACCGCCTTAGCGTTAAGCACGGGGAGCGTGCCGGGCAGTCCCGAACATACGGGGCAGCAGCGTGAATTAGGCTCGCCGCCGAACTCGGCGGAGCAGGTGCAGAATACTTTTGAATTTGTCAGAAGCTCTGCGTGTATCTCAAGTCCGATAGTAGGATATAATTTCATATTGTTACCGTCCCTTCTTATACCTCGCTGTAACGCCTGTCAAACGACTTTTCAAAAGCGTCTGCGGCCTGTATCAGCGTAGCCTCGTCCCACTTTCTGCCGACAAGCGACATACCTATGGGCATTCCGTCGGCATTATATCCGCAGGGAACTGATATAGCCGGCAATGAAGCGATATTTACGGTAACCGTGCAGATATCCGCAAGATACATCTTTACGGGATCTGTCTCCTGCTCGCCTATCTTGTATGCTACGGTAGGAGCTGTCGGAGTCAGTATGATATCCGCATTTTCAAATATCTCGTTATATTCCTTGATTATCTGCTGTTTTAATGCGAGTGCCTTCAGATAATATGCGTCATAGTAGCCGCTTGACAGCGCATAGTTTCCGAGAAGGATACGGCGCTTTACTTCATCGCCGAAGCCTCTTGAACGGCTGTCTCTTATCATCTCGTCAAAGGTTCTGCCCTCGCCTCTCAGACCGTACTTGATACCGTCAAAGCGTGAGAGGTTTGATGCGGCCTCCGCACTCGCTACAAGATAATATGCCGCAACGGCATATTTAAGGCTCTTCATGGAACAGTCAACAAGAACTGCTCCCATCTCTTCATATTTCTTTGCCGCCGCAAGCACTGCGGTCTTTACTTCATCGTCTGTACTTTCTGCGAAAAATTCTTTGGGCAGGGCTATCTTCATACCCTTTATATCCTTGCCGACCTTTGCGTTGAAATCTTCGGCAGGCTTGTTTGCGCTTGTAGCGTCACGGCTGTCCTTTCCGCAGATCGTATTCAGTATAATTCCGCAGTCAACAGCGCTGTTTGCTATAGGACCTATCTGGTCAAGCGAGCTTGCAAAAGCCACAAGTCCGTAGCGTGATACTCTGCCGTAGGTGGGCTTAAGTCCCGTTACTCCGCAGAATGAAGAAGGCTGTCTTATTGAGCCGCCCGTATCGCTTCCGAGTGCGGCAGGTGCCATTGCGGCAGAAACTACAGCCGCCGAGCCGCCGCTTGAGCCGCCGGGTACACGGGATAAGTCAAAGGGATTCTTGGTTTTGGCGAATGCGCTGGTCTGGGTTGAACCGCCCATTGCGAACTCATCCATGCTGGCCTTGCCGAGAAGCACATAATCATCGGCTTTCAGCTTTTCTATAACGCAGGCGTCGTAAGGGGGGATAAAGTTGCCGAGCATATTGGAAGCGCAGGTTGTTCTGATACCGTCTGTGCAGATGTTATCTTTTATAGCAAGCGGTATGCCTGTGAGCGCCTTTGCCTCGCCCTTATCGATAGTTTCCTGTGCCTTTGCGGCATTCTTCATTGCCTCTTCTTCGGTAACGGTGATATAACCCAGTACCTGTGAGTCGGTCGTTTTTATTCTGTCAAAATATTCTTTGCAAAGCTCAGCCGCACTTATCTGCTTTGTATCCAGCATTTCCCGCAGAGAGCCTAAAGTCTGTTTTTTAAGATCCATATTATATCCTTTCAGCTTAATCTACCATTTTAGGCACAACATAGCAGTTGTCGCTGGGCTGTGTATTGCTCAGCAGTTTTTCCGCAGGGAATGAGGGCTTAGCGATATCTTTTCTGACTTCGTCATAGCTTATGCTGTTATTATCCTTTGTGTCGTCATAAACTACATCAAATTCTTTAACGGTATCCATAAGCTCTATTATTGCGCTCATTTCGCCCATTACCTTTTCTTTTCCCTCATCGGTATAATTGAGCTTACTCAGATCACACAGATGGTCGATGGTCTTTATATCCATTTACCGTCATTCCTTTCTTTTGCGGCAGTTGTTTGCCGTAGGGCAAAACCTACTGACCCATTATATAGTTATACTTTTACTATTATACTACATAAACGGCACTTTTGCAAGCGTTAAAGGCAAAAAAACGGCTTTGGCACAAAAAAAGAAGACCTATCGCAAGTTAATCCTCAACTGTATGAGTGGTTGAGCATTATTAACGACAAATCTTCTGATAGATAATATCACAACCTTCGTAAAATGCCAATACAAGTATTATGAAAGCATTGAGAGCAAGCGCCAAAAGCCGCAAAAAGTTGGTAGCGACAGCTCAGCGTCG
>JAEDNF010000120.1 GCA_016302655.1 Oscillospiraceae bacterium
CCCAATAGGGGCGAGGGTGCGATTCTATCAGCCTTACGGCTGATTTTCAAAAGCTTCGCTTTTGAGCCCCGAATATTAAGGAAGGGGTTGCAGGCATGGATGCCTGCCAGTGAGCGCACAGAGCGTGGCACGGCATGGATGCCGGTAAGTGGACGCCATCAAAGCGCGTTAGGACAACGCGCCCAAAGCGTCCACAAAGGATAGCCACGCAAACTAAGCGCTCACAAAGGGATGGGGATATAGAGCTTGCTCTATTATATGTAAAATATAGACTTTTTCTATAAAATTAAGCGGCAATGCCGCTGATAATGAAAGGATATGCCTTATGAACAACTTCAAGCAGACATTTACAATCACGATTCCCTCAAAAACAGGCTATATGGACCTTACCGATGATGTAATGGAATGTGTTCGCAGAGCCAATATCAAAAACGGTATATGCACCGTATCGACTATGCACACTACCGCTTCGGTTTTCACTGCAACAAACGATCCCGAGGCTCTGAACGGTTATCTTAAATATTACGAAAAGGTGACTACCCTTGCGGAAGAACAGTACAGAGCGGCTATCTGCCATCAGCTTGCAGGCAACGGCGTAACAACGGCTGTCTGCGACGGAGAGATAGCTCTCGGCCTTTCTCAGTTCATCATATATATGGATTTTGACGGTGAACGGGAGAAGATCGTTGAAATAAACATTATCGGTGAATAATATGATATCTGTAGTAATACCTGCTTATAACGAGCAGGAAAACATACCTGTTGCCGCCGAGAGACTTGGCGGCATATTAGCGCCGCTGTCCGAATATGAGCTTATATTTGTAGACGATGGCTCAAAGGACGGTACATGGGCGCTTATAAAACAGCTCAGCGAAACGGACGAGCATATACGAGGACTTCACTTTTCACGAAATTTCGGCAAAGAGGGCGCTATTTTTGCAGGACTTAAAGCCGCTGACGGCGACTGCGTTGCGGTCATAGACTGCGATCTACAGCATCCGCCGGAGCTTCTTGAGAAGATGTACAGCGCATGGAAAGGCGGCGCAGAGGTAGTCGAAGCGGTAAAGTCGTCAAGAGGCCACGAGGGACTTATATATAAGCTGTTTGCAAAGACCTTTTACCGTATGATGAAAAACAGCTCTGATATCGACCTTGACGGAGCAAGCGACTATAAGCTGATGGACCGCAAGGTTGTAGACGCTCTTAACGAAATGCCCGAAAGGCTGACTTTTTTCAGGGCACTTTCAAGCTGGGTAGGCTTTACTACCGAAAAGATAAAATTTGATGTCGAGCCCAGAAATGCCGGCAAGACAAAGTGGTCGTTCAGAAAGCTGTTCAGATATGCGCTCAGCTCTATCACCAGCTTTACGAATGTGCCGATGCATATTATTACCGTAACGGGAGTGCTGTTTTTCATATTCGCCGTTATACTGGGCATACAGACTATAGTCAACTTCTGTATGGGAACAGCCGCAGACGGCTTTTCGACAGTAATACTGCTGCTTCTTATCATAGGCAGTATACTTATGCTCGGTATCGGAATAGTAGGCTATTACATGAGCAAGATTTACGAGGAGATAAAACAGCGCCCACGCTATATAATCAGCGAAGAAGCGGGACGCAGACAGAAAAACGAGGACAATAAATAATGGCAACTATCAGAGAAAAAATGCTGTCAATTAGACATATCTGCTATAAGAACGGATATCTGTTTGCGGCATTTCTTATCCCTGTGGCTATAATGAGTATAGCGTATATAACCTTTGGAATTTATCCCTTCGGCGAACGGTCGGTGCTGGCGCTTGACCTTAATGCACAGTATGTATTCTATTATGACTATGTGCATGATGTTATCGGCAACGGCGAAAGCCTGATGTATTCCTGGAGCAGAAACCTGTCGGGCGAGTTTATGGGCATTATCGGCTATTATCTTGCCAGCCCTTTCAGTCTTATTGTATGGTTATTCCCCAGAAGTATGATAACCGAGGGACTTCTTGCGATGATGCTTGCAAAGTTCGGCACCTGCGGTGTTACCTTTGCGCTGTTTGCACATAAATCGCAGAAGCTGACAAAGACGACAGCGGCGCTTTTTGCACCGATGTACGCACTTTGTGCATATATGGTAGTGCAGACAATGAACCCGATGTGGCTGGACTGCGTTATCGCTCTGCCGCTTGTTTGCTGGGGTATAGATTCTCTTATCAAGGAGAACCGCTTCAGACTGCTTGTCGGTTCGCTTGTATATGCGTTTGTATCGAACTTCTACATAGGCTTTATGGTGGCGATATTTGCAACGCTTTATTTTGTATGCCGTTATTTTTCTCTTGAGACTTATGTCGGCAACACAGCGGGAAATGTTGCAAGACGGTTTTGCGCAAAAGGCGTGTTTTTCGGAATATGCGGCGTAGTTTCCGCTATGATGAGCGCATTTATGCTGCTGCCCGTGTACAATTCATTGCAGAACGGAAAATTCAGCTTCACAGAGCCGGATTATTCGCTTGTTACCAATTTTGACATTGCGGATCTGTCACGAAAGCTGTTCGCTAACACCTACGATACCGTAAGGATGGAGGGACTGCCGTTTATCTTCTGCGGCTCGGTCGCTCTTGTGCTTGCGGCAGGCTTTTTCTGCTGTAAGGCGTTTTCGTTCAAGAAAAAGCTGGCAAGCGGTACGCTTATCGCTTTGCTTGTGGTGTGTATGTATGTGCGCCCTGTCGATATGATGTGGCACGGCGGACAGATGCCGAACTGGCTTCCTTATCGCTATTCGTTCATGCTGTCGTTTATAATTGTCGCACTTGCGGCACAGTGCTTTGAACAGCTGAAAGAGCTTCAGGCAAAAACTATCGGAGCAATTACTCTTTGTTATATCGCTGCGATAATTTACATACAGTCAAAAGATACGGTGATTGCTGAACTTGGTGACGGCGGAAGAGAGGTGTTTGACGGAATAACCGTCGCACTGCCTGCTATAGCGTTTGTTGCCGCCGCAGGAATATGCGTATATGCGGTGAAGCATCGTTTCAACGGCAAAAATCTGACAAAAACGGGCGTTATAGCGGTAACCTCGGTGATATGTGCAGAACTATGCTTCAATGCCACAAGCACTCTTAACAAGATGCATAAGGATATAACCTTCTCGACGAGGGACAGCTATTTAAGCGTAGTACTTCCGCTTCGTGAAAAGGTGGAGCAGATAAAAAGCGAAGACGACGGCTTTTACCGTATTGAGAAGAACTTCTTCCGTTCGGTAAACGATCCTATGGCGGCAAATATGTACGGTCTTTCCCATTCGAGCAGTACGCTTAACTCAAAGGCTATTGATATGCTCGGATATTTCGGCTTTACCTCAAACGGTCATTATTCTCGTTTTTCGGGAAATACTCCGCTTACCTGCGACATTTTCGGGGTAAAATATATACTGAACACCGAAGGAAATACCACTTCGGTAATCGCTTCGGCAGATGATATAAGCGTCACCGAAAACTTAGACGCATTGCCGATAGGCTTTGTTGCAAACGGCAAGGTTTCACAGCTCGGGCTGTCTGAATATGATGTATTCGATAATCAGAATGATCTGCTCAATGCGCTGACGGGCGGCTACAGGGAGTTTTTCAAAGTATTCAGTGCAGACGGAATACCGTATGCCGAGAACTGCATAAAAGGCTCGTTTGAAAAACAGCACATCGGCTTTACAAATCCAACAGGCGAAGCAAGCGTAACCTATACTATTACCGTACCGGACAGCGGCGAGGTATATATGTATCTCCCTACCGATTACGAGCGTGAGGCTACGCTGTATGTCAACAGCGAATATAAGGGTATCTGCTTTGAAAGCGATAATCATAATATCAAGGATCTCGGCAGATTTGAACAGGGCGAAGAGGTTGAGATAAAGCTGGTGCTAAGACGAAGCGACCTTTATTTCAGAGAGCCTCAGTTTGCCGTTTACAACGAAGAAGCTGAACAGGCGGCAATAGCACAGCTTTGGGAAAAGAACTCCGAAACCAAGGTAGAAAAGCTCAGCCAGACCGATATCCGCTTTACCGTAAACGCATCGGCAAACGATATACTGTTTACTACTATCCCTGCCGAAAAGGGCTGGACGGTATATGTTGACGGCAATGCCGTGGAGTACGGCACAGCGCTTAACGACGCTCTTATTACGGTAGAGCTTACCGAGGGCGAGCATATTGTAGAATTAAAGTTCTTTGCCGCAGGACTGGGTACGGGTATTATACTGACGGTATGCGGTATACTGATATTTGTCGGAATGATACTGCTGTATCTGAAAATAAAAAAGCCTGTCAGATTGACGGCGGTAAAAAACAGAGCTTCGGATATTGACAAAACCGACAGCGATGATATAATTAACATATCCGACACAGAACAGACCGAAGCCGCTTTTCCCGAAGAAACAGCGGCAGAAGGAAAGGATGACAACACAGAATGATACTTGCGGTTGATGTAGGCAATACAAATATAGTTTTCGGCGGATTTGACGGTGACGAGCTGAGATTCATCTCAAGGCTGAACACCCAGGTTTCCCGAATGGAAGACCAGTATGCGATAAAGCTGAAGGATATCCTATCACTTTACGGCTTTGAGAGCAAGGAGGTCACAGGCTGTATAATCTCATCGGTAGTACCGCCCATTACTCCCATGCTTGAACGGGGTATAGAAAAGCTCTGTAATGTAAAGCCTATAGTAGTATCTCCCGGTATAAAGACCGGACTTAATATAAAGATAGACGATCCGTCGGTGCTGGGAAGCGACCTTGCGTGTGCGGCGGTAGCGGCAAAGAACAAGTATCCTCTGCCGTGTATATTTGTCGATGTCGGCACCTGCCTTAAGATATTCGCACTTGATAAAAGCGGCGCACTGCTGGGCGGTGCGATAGCTCCGGGTCCCAGACTGTCCTTTGAGGCGCTGTCGGGCAAGACGGCTTCTCTGCCGCTTATCGGAGCAGAGCCTGTCGAAAGGATGATAGGCACAAACAGCCCCGACAGTATGAGGGCAGGCGTTATCGGCGGCATAGCCTGCATGATAGACGGTATGATAGAGCGCTATGAAGAGGTGCTGGGTGAAAAGGCGTCTATAGTAGCAACGGGAGGATATGCCGCACTTATAGCTCCGCTTTGCAGGCGTGAGCTTACGGTTGATCCCGACTTGGTTTTAGAGGGTTTGCATATTATCTACAAGAAAAATCAGAAGAAGTAAGCGATGCTGTGGACGGAACCGACAGCTATACTTTCTGCGGTTACCGATCGTGAATTTTTCTCACTTGCGGATGATATGTAAAATATATAACCCTGCGAGGTACTCGCTGACAACGAGACTTCAGCAAAGGAGATTTTTATGTCAAACACAAACAACACAGTTGC
>JAEDNF010000121.1 GCA_016302655.1 Oscillospiraceae bacterium
AACAGCCGAAAAATACTACAGCTCGCTGTGTACGGCTGTTGAAGAGATCGGCAGTGCCCGCCTCAGTGAAAGAAAGGCGTCAGAAAATGCAAGAGTGATAATAGCTCTTGCGGCTATAGGAAAAGATCCGACCGATGTATCGGGATATAACCTTCTGAGTGCGCTTGACGATATGGAGTATATCGAAAAGCAGGGAATAAATGCGGCGATCTATGCGCTTATTGCATTTGACTGCACCGATTATGAGGCAGATATACACGACGAGCTTATAGAATATATCCTTTCCAATATGACAGGCGGAGGATGGGCGCTCGCAGGTGATACGGCGGATGTCGATGTTACTGCAATGGCTATACAGGCGCTTGCACCTTACATTGATGATGAAGAGGTAAGCACGGCTGTAGAAAGCGGACTGCTTTTCCTGTCGGATTCGCTTGATGAGAATTGCGGTTACGGCAGTTGCGAAAGCACATCGCAGACGCTGATAGCGCTTGCCGCACTCGGTATAGATCCTATTTCGGATGAGCGATTCATTGTAGACGGTATCACGCTGACAGACGCTCTTGAAGTCTATGCTGCCGAAAGCGGATACAAGCATATAGTTGACGGAGAAGAAAACCTTATGGCAACCGAGCAGGCGGCGCTTGCACTTACGGCATACGGGCTTTCAAAGGACGGAAGCTCGCTGTATGATTTAAGCGTTCAAGTAGGCACAGGCGATAAACCGCTCCCGGGCGGAATTGTAAACCCCGGTGACAGCTCGGGAACTCCTCCCGATAAAGACTATCCCGAAAATCCCGAAAATCCCGAAAATCCCGAAAATCCCGAAAATCCCGAAAACCCCGACTCCGGTGTTGCGCTCACGGGCGGTATTACTGTTCTTTTATCCGGCATAGCTATGCTGATATCGAGAAAAAAGCGTAAACAAAAATAATTTCAGCCTGCATTATGCCTGTTTCTACAGAAATGGGCATAATGCAGGTTTATCTGCGGAGAAACAATGAAACAGTTTTTACAAAAATATAAGTACATACTGATACTTGCGCTGATTCTTGCAATTATAGCAGGAATTGCGGTCTTTTCATCGATTTCGGCTAACGAGGATTTGTCTTCGTATGAGAGTTTTACATCATCCGAAAGCAGTATCTGTTCGGATGGAACTATTGATGTAACGGAAAATACAGCCGAAACAACGGCTTTGCCGATACCGCAGAGCACTACTGATAAGCAGACCGAAAAAGAAGAAACTGCACAACCCGAAACAGAGATAATAACGCAAGTCATAACATCCGCTTCACAAAAGCCGCCCGAAACCACAGAGATTATAGTGACAACCGAAAGCACAAAAGCTTCGGCTGAATCTTCTGCGCCGCAATCTTCTGCGACTACCAAAGCTGTAACGACTTCGGCTTCGTCTGCACCGCAATCTACTGCGGCTACCAAAGCTGTAACGACTCCGGCTTCGTCTGCACCGCCTAAGAAGTATGACTATACCTGCACATTTGAAATAGAGTGCAGGACGGTACTTTTGAATATGGATAAACTAAGCAAGGATAAAAAAGAATGTATCCCCGAAGACGGAGTTTTATTCAGCGCCGAGACAGGCTTTGACAAGGGCGAGAGCGTGTATGATATTCTTAAAAGAGTCTGCGATGAAAACGGTATACAGCTTGAAACATCATACACTCCTGCGTTTGGCACACGATATATCGAGGGAATAGGCAACCTGTATGAGTTTGACTGCGGAACGGCTTCGGGATGGATGTATACGGTAAACGGCGAGTATATGAACTACGGCTGTTCTTTATGTACTGTATCAGACGGCGACAAGATAGCGATAAGATATACCTGCAATATGGGCAATGACCTTGATTAACAGCAAGACGGAGGAAAGATGGATAAAACGCATCCGATAACTGCGGCGATTTATTTTGCCGCTGTGATACTGATAACCGCAATAGTACAAAGCCCTGTCTTTTCTGCGGCGGCACTTGTCTGCTCTGCCGGATATGCGCTGTGCGTCAACGCAAGGACTGCCCTTAAAATGCTCGGTGTAATGATACCTCTGCTTGTTATGGCGTTCTCGGTGAATATATTCTTCAACAATCAGGGTTCGACTGAGCTTGTAAAGCTCCCTACGGGAAACAGCCTTACTCTTGAATCGTTATTGTATTCGGCTTTTACCTGTGCGGCGGCGGCTTCGCTTGTGCTGTGGTTTGTTACCGTAAACCGCTGTCTTACTTCGGATAAGATGATATATCTTTTCTCGAAAATATTGCCGTCTCTCGGACTTTTGCTGTCAATGACGCTGAGGGCTGTTCCTGCCTTTGCAAGAAGAGTAAAGCAGACTGCGGCGGCACAGCGTTTTGTCGGTAACGACATATACAGCGGCAAGCCGATGTCCCGTATAAAAAGCGGAGTCAGAGTGCTGTCTGCGGCGGTAACGGATTCGCTCGAAAAAAGCGTATATACCGCAAAATCGATGAAATACAGAGGCTATGCAACCGCTAAAAGAACAGCGTACAGCGTGTTTTGCTTTACGGCAAAGGACGGGATGATTTTGTTATTCACGATTATCTGCATAGGCGTTATAACGGCTTCATTCACGGTTTTCGGGGCGGAGTACCGATATTATCCGAGCGTTTTACTGCCGTTTAATGCGGCGGATATTGCTGCAGATACCGCATGGCTTTTATTATGCCTTGTGCCGACAATAAGCGTAATTGCCGAAAAAGCAGTACGGAGGGAGAGATGATATGCTGATAAGTACAGATAATCTGTCATATTTCTATCCCGGTTGTGATAACGCCGCACTTGACGGTATTTCGCTTAATATAGACGAGGGCGAGTTTGTAGCGGTGTGCGGAAATTCGGGCAGCGGAAAATCCACCCTGCTCAGCCTTATGAAAGCGCCTGCCGAAGCCGGAAAAACCGTAGGCACGCTAAAGTTTGGCGGCAGTTTTGCCGGATTTGTCTCCCAGTTTCCCGATGAGCAGATAGTATGCGATAAGGTATGGCACGAGCTTGCCTTCGGTGCGGAGAGCATTGGGCTTTCACAGAGCGAGATGCGCTCACGGATAGCTCAGACGGCTTTGTTTTTCGGGATTGAAGATATTCTTTATGAGGACTGCGACAAGCTCTCAGGCGGACAAAAGCAGATGATAAATCTTGCATCGGTTATGGTAATGCACCCCGATGTACTGCTTCTTGACGAGCCTCTCTCTCAGCTTGACCCGATAGCTTCCGCACAGTTTATAATGCTTCTTTCAAGGATAAACCGTGAGCTCGGTACGGCGATAGTGATAGCGGAGCATCAGCTCGGCGGTCTGCTGTCTGTCTGCAGCAGAATAATAATGCTTGATAAAGGAAAGATAGTCTGCGACGGCAACGCAGAGAAGCTTGTACGTTATCTTGCAGACAGCAATCATTCTTTGCTTGCAGAAATGCCTGTCGGAGTGAGGGCAAGCGTTGCGGCAAATGACGCAGGCGCTTTGCTTGATGTCCCTTCGGCAAAAGCGTGGTATGCACAGCGTAAGAAGACTCACGGGCTTGCTGAGCCGATACTGCCTGATAGAAAAAGCGGCGGTGAAGTATGTATTTCGATAAAAAATCTCAGCTTCGGCTATCGCAAAGGCGGCCGTGATGTTATAAGAAACCTGTCGCTTGATATAACGAGGGGTACGGTTACCGCCGTTATCGGCGGCAATGCCGCAGGCAAGTCCACTCTGCTCGGACTTATCTGCAATACGCTCGGAGCGTACAGAGGAAAGATAGAGATAAACGGCGGCAGACTCGGTTATCTTCCGCAGGACCCGACGCTGCTTTTTAACTGTGAAAGCGTCAGAGAAGAGCTTTCGGAAAATGCGGATACAGTTGCCGGGGCTTTCGGGCTTACACATCTGCTTTCACGCAATCCGCTTGATTTGTCGGGCGGTGAACGGCAGAGAACGGCTATTGCAAAGCTTATCTCACACGGTGCGGATATCCTGCTTTTGGACGAGCCTACAAAAGGCGCAGACGCCGCCTATAAACAGGCTTTTTCCGCGCTTCTGAAGAATCTCGCTTCAAAGGGAAAGACTATAGTGCTTGTAAGTCACGATATGGACTTCTGTGCCGAGACCGCCGACAGCTGTGCGTTGCTTTTTGACGGAAGCATAACCGCTTGCTTACCGCCCGAGAAGTTCTTTACCGAAGGAACTTTCTTCACAACAGACAGCGCAAAGATAGCATCGGGAGTATGCGAGGGAGTGTATTCGCAAAGTACACTTATCGCTTCGGTCGGGGGAGAGATAAGGCAGGGCGGATATGACTTCGGCGATATAGAAGGCACAGGCGGTGTGCCTGCAAAAAGAGAAGAAAGCAAAGGTAACAAACGCCGCAAAATGAAGCCGTACAGAAAGATATCGCTTATCTCAGGCGGAATAATGCTGTTCTTACTTCTTATATCCGATACGGGAATTTTGCCGATAAAAATACCGTCCGAGCCGTTCTGGCTCAGATATGTACTCCTGCTTTTGCCAATGATATTGCTTATATTGGGTGCGGCGCCCAAAAACAGTATGGCGGCGCCTCCGTTTGTAAAAAAACGCATATCGGGTTCGGATATAGCCGCAGGAATCACTACGCTTGTTATAATACCGCTGACGGCGATAGGGGGAAATGTATTTATCCCCGACAGCGCAAGAAAATATCTTATCATATCGCTTGCGGTGCTGGTTGAGTGCCTTGCGGCTTTCTTTATCAGCTTTGAGAAGAAAAAGCCGTCTGCAAAAGATATAGCCGTGCTTGCCGTTTTATGTGCGGCGGCGGTCGCAGGCAGGGAGCTATTTTTTATGTTCCCGCAGTTCAAGCCCGTTGCCGCAGTAGTTATAATAAGCGGTACTGCACTCGGAGCGCAGGCAGGCTTTCTTACCGGCGCAATGTCTATGCTTGTATCGAATATGCTGTTCGGGCAAGGCTCATGGACTCCCTGGCAGATGGTGGCGATGGGACTGCTCGGCTTTTTTGCAGGGATATTATTCTCAAAGAAAAGAAGCACACTTGCGCTGTGCGTTTATTCTTTCTTTGCCGTGACTTTTATATACGGCGGCATAATGAATCTATCTTCGGCGCTTACTTACTCCGCCTCGGACAACTTACCGCAGATAGCGGCATATATGCTGTCTGGACTGCCTTTCGACCTTATCCACGCAGTATCGACGGTAGTTTTTATTCTCATTACGGGCGAGGCACTTTTAAAAAAGTGCTGTCGCATAAGGCTGAAATTCGGACTGTTTCAATAGATTCGACAAAATTTCATTGTTTTTTTGCCTTTTACGACTCAAAAAATGTAATCTTTATTGCAAAAAACGGGTGTTTGTCATATAATTAA
>JAEDNF010000122.1 GCA_016302655.1 Oscillospiraceae bacterium
TATCGTCTTCATAGTATTCAATTCGTTCTCTGCAAAGATCGGTAATCATATACAACCTCCTTTGAAATTATTGAACGCAAAAACGGATTCGGAAAAACGAATCCGTTTGCATTGGCACCCCCTGCGAGAATCGAACTCACATCTAAATCTTAGGAGGATCTTATTCTATCCATTGAACTAAGGGGGCATATATAAAAGTCATGTTATTTTGGATTTTGTGGATTTTCGCTTACATTGCGGTATCACGAAGATGAGCAAGACCTTAGGAGGGGTTTGTTCATACGAGCGAAGCGAGTATCAAGGTTCCGGGGCACCCGTTCGAAATCTCTGATTTCGGTAACGGGTCGGGTTCTTATATCCATTTAACTAAGGAGGCAAATATTCCGTTATACTATGTAGATTTGCTTGAGATCCGTATAGAAATAACATAAATAATTATACACTATTCTACCGAGATTTGCAAGCATTTTTAAAAATTATTTCCTGTCAGTTTACCGTCATGAACCGTCAGCACTCTGTCAGCATAAGCCGTATCGGAAAGATCGTGAGTGATAAGGATAACGGTGCTTCCCGATTTCTGCCTGCTTTTCAGCAGTTCCATAATATCTTTCGCACAGCTGCTGTCAAGGCTTCCGCACGGTTCATCGGCAAGAATCAATTCGGGATCGGAAGCGATTACTCTTGCTATTGCCGCCCTTTGCTGCTGACCGCCCGAAAGCTCACAAGGGCGGTGAGATATCCTGTGACTTAAGTCTACTGCTTTCAGCGCCGAGACCGCTCTGCTGTAACGCTCAGCGTAAGGTATTCCTCTGTACGCAAGAGGAAGAGCCACATTGTCAAGTATAGACAGGGTAGGAATGAGGTTATACGACTGAAATATGAATCCGATTTTTTCATTGCGTATTATGCTTAGCTCTCTGTCTGACAGCTCGCTCACATTCTTTCCGCAAAACAGATATGTTCCGCTGTCGCTTGAGTCAAGCAAACCTATTATATTCATCAGAGTTGATTTTCCCGAGCCGCTTGAACCGGTTATTGCGATAAATTCGCCTTCCTGTACGGTAAGATTTATATTGCTAAGGGCGTTTACCGTAGAATCGCCCATAATATAGCGGCGTGATATTTCAGTAGCTTGTATCAGATTTCTTTTCATTGTCGGAGATGTCCTTCTTTTCATATGATTCTATATCTTTAGGAGAAAAATATCGGCATGGCGACAAAGCGGCATTTGTGATAAGCCCCGCACCGTTGAGACCGCAACAGCCGTCCTGCTGATGAACACACGGTTCACTGCATAATATCATATTCATTTTTACACCTTCTTTGCAAATTTATACGGTTATTTTCTGCCTATGACAATGTAATATTCACTTTTTTGCTGTAATAATTTTGCCTATATTACTAACAATATAAGGAGATTTCGGCAAAGGAGAAATAAAATGGGATATTATACAAATAGAAAAAACGGTGTTTTCATACGCATGGCGATACTTGCAGCGTTAATCATATCGGGCGTGGCTTTATACTTTTCAATGCCTGCGATAGTTCGCTCGGGAGTAAAAAAGGTAGATGTAATATTTCCACAGCGTAACGAATATACACCGTCAATTTCCTGCGGCGGTTCTGTAGGCTTTTCTCAGGTATATGACATAAAAGAAGATATCCCTCTGATAATTAAAGAATATCATGTTACCTTCGGAGAAAGAGTGGATCAGGGACAGCTTATCGCTACAGTTGATAAGCAGGCGGTACTTGATGCTATGTCGCAAATGTATTCTTCAAGCGCAGGAGCATATTATACATCGGTTGATATTCCGCTTCAAATAAATGCTTCAATATCGGGCGAAGTATGCTCTTTGGCAAAAAGTAACGAGATTATAGGTGCAGGTGAAAGCATTGCCCAGATAGGCGGCAGGGGAGCACTTGTAATGAATGTTGCTGTACCGTTTAGGAATATAGACAGAGTGAGGACAGGGCAGAACGCTGTTATCGGCATATCTTCTGTTGACGGAAGTTTTGAGGGCGAAGTAATTTCGGTCGGCGAAACACCAAGACGGCAGTTTATCGGAACTGTTGAAGAAACGGTGGCTGATGTAACGGTTAGCATAGATAATCCGTCCGAAATGCTGAAAAGCGGTATGAACGGCAATGTGACAATAGAAACGGGAATCAAGAGGGAAGTAGTTACTCTGCCTTATTCGGCAATTATGCAGGACGACAAAAGCCAATATGTTTATGTAATTGAGGACGGCAGAGCAGTAAGAAGAGATATAGTTACCGGATTTGAGCTTGCAGATGTTACACAGGTGTTCGGAGTCAGCACAGAGGAAGAAGTGGTAGATTCTGCACAGGGAATTGCGGTAAATGCGCTTGTTTCAAGAAACAGAAAAGGTTGAAATACCGAAAAAGCCAGAAGTTCACGGAGGCAAATATGAGTTTTTTATCGGTGATGTCTGATATATGGAGAAGCAAGACAAGGAGCGCACTTACTATGAGCACGGTGGCAATCGGGATATTCTCCGTGACCGTCATTTCAGCCGCAGGACAGATAGGTACGGATAAAATCAATGACAGCCTTGATAATATGGGAGTAAATTCTGTGCTTGTTGAAGCTAAAGCCGTAGGAGTTCAGCTCGGTGACGAGGACATAGAGCAGCTTGCAGGGCTCAGCGGAGTTACGGGAGCAATGCCGCTTATGTCAGGCGCAACAAGCTGTGAGCTTAAGGAAAACAATGTTTCTTGCGTGGTATGGGGTGTCAGCGAAGAAGCAGACAGAATTATTTCGATGAATGCAATTCACGGCAGGCTTATTGATAAGAACGATGTCGCATCATCGTCAAAGGTATGCGTTGTAGACAGCGAGATAGCGCTGGAAACATACGGCAGAACCAATATCACGGGAAAAACCGTCGGAGTTAATTTCGGCGGAAATTATGAGCAGTTTCTTGTAGTGGGAGTGGCAGAGTCGGGACTCAGCCCTATACAGAATATGATGAACGACGCTGTTCCGTATTTTGTATATATCCCTTATACAACTGCTCAGAATATATGCGGAAAAACGATTATGACAAGATAGCCGTACTGCTTGATAAAAACAGTGACGGTGAAACGACGGTAGACGGAATAAAAGCCTGTATGGCGTCCGTAAAAGGGGAGGGAGGAGTAAAGGTAAGTGAACTGCAGACACAGAAAAAGCAGCTTGATTCAATTCTTAATACAGCGTCGTCTGCGCTTTCGTTCACGGCAGGAATATCTCTTGCAGTAGCGTCGGTTTCGGTCATGACTGCTATGCTTGTCAGCGTGGGAGAACGCAAAAGGGAGATAGGTATAAAAAAATCTCTCGGAGCAAAAAACAGCAGTATAGTGGCTGAATTTCTCGCAGAGAGTACGCTTATTTGTATTATCGGAAGTGTGATCGGCTCGGCGGCAGGAATTCTGTCGGGATATGCCATCGCACTTGCAGTTAATGAAAACTATATTATAAGACCGGATGTTATTGCGGTGTCAATACTGATATCGGCTTTTATCGGTATGCTGTCAGGCAGCTATCCGGCATATAAAGCGGCAAAAATGAGGCCGGTTGACGCTCTTAGGCAGTAGAGATATGATAATATGAGTGAAAACTTCCCCGTAATACCAAAGTGTTTTTTCAAAAGTGTGAAAATTTTTCAAAAACTACTTGACATTGTTCTTTCACTGTGTTATAATATACAAGCGTCAAAGAGATGTTTGAGCAAAATAGATTTGCGGGTGTAGTTCAATGGCTAGAATCCCAGCCTTCCAAGCTGGTTGTGTGGGTTCGATTCCCATCACCCGCTCCATAAGTTCTCACGACAGTGAGAGCTTTATTTATGATAATAAATATGTTAAATGATGACCATGCGCCACTAGCTCAGCTGGATAGAGCAACCGCCTTCTAAGCGGTAGGTCACAGGTTCGAATCCTGTGTGGCGTGCCATTTATGGTGGGTGTAGCGTAGTTGGTTAACGCGTCGGATTGTGGTCCCGAAGATCGTGGGTTCGAGTCCCATCTCCCACCCCATATTTATTACAACAGATGCCGCCTGCGCTGGGCTTAGTGCCGGCGGTATTTGTTTATATTGGGATATAGCCAAGCGGTAAGGCAACGGACTTTGACTCCGTCACTCGTGGGTTCAAATCCCGCTATCCCAGCCATGCAAAAAAGCACTTGCCGAAGCAAGTGCTTTTTTTGCAATGATATCCGTTCCGTAAGGAACGGGTGATATATCTTCGATATGATATCCGCTTTCAGCGGATGATATATGTCTTCGGCATATGAGAGAACGGATATTATATCATGCTTCGAAGCAAGTATATCATACGGCGTAAGCCGTATATCATATTGCGTAAGCAATATATCATTAAGCATGATGCGCACATTTGGTGCAGAAAAAAGCACGCCTCGGCGTGCTTTTTTCAAAGAAATCCACCTATAAGGCGGATGAAATATTGCTTCGCAATATGAAATCATCGCTTTGCTCGGATGAAATCGCTACGGCGATGTGTAGATTTGTTTTTACTGTAAGCCTTGCAAATGATTTTGAAAATGATCTCCGTATCTATGTGTCATCTTTAATACGGAAGATATGTTGAATCGTCGCCCATAGCGTCAAAATGGCGTCTGTAACGGCGTGGGATAGTAAGGTCGGCAAAGTATCCTATATCGGACAGGACACGGGAAATAGCAGTAAATCCGTCGTTATAGAAGCGAGTGATACGATTTTTTCTATCAGAAATATTGCAATAATCCTGAGGACAGACAAAGGTCCATTCTGCAGTATTGTTGTCTGCTATAACTCTGAAATATTTATCAATATCGGTCTGATTTACTCCGAAATTTGCAAGCAGTATATGATGTTCAAAGCTGTCATCAAGCCGTGACATCAGCACCGTTTCTCCGTCAAAAGAAATTGCTATAATAAGCGGTTCTTTCTTTGCTATATATTCGTCAACGGTTTTTTCGTCGGGGTATTTTTTGTAGGTCATTTTTTCTTCCTTCTTATAACAATAGCTTCCCTAATTCTTAATATGCTTTTCTTCATTGCAAATAACATCGCTATAGTTCATTATATCATTCGTATCCCAAAAATGCAATGAATAATACAAATTTTTTATGATAGCTTTTGCACGAGAGGTAAACCTCAGAATCGGCTTGCTGTGAATATATGAATACCTCCGAATAGCATTAAGCAAAAGAAAAGAATCAGCCGTCTTGAGGGGCGAACATACCGGCAAAACCGATATATCCAACCCTCTGGTAGCTGATTCTATAATCAGTTTACCACAGCTTTTTGCAAATGTCA
>JAEDNF010000123.1 GCA_016302655.1 Oscillospiraceae bacterium
GCTTACGCAGAAAGTAGGTTGGGATAGTGCCTCAAACTATAGGTTGGTATAAAGTCGTATTTAATAGTTTGCGATAGCAATTTTACGAAGCACTACAAAACCGCAAAAGTTGGTAGCGATTAGCGGTTAGCATTCTAAAGCTGCTCTATTTGTTAATAATTGACTTTTTCGACAAGCTGAGAGCCTGAGGGTAATGTTCCTCAGGCTCTGATTGTTATAACACCTTTAACAGCTCATTATATATCGGCGCATAATGCTCATCGGTTATGCCGAAATCCATTTTCTTGTATGACCATACGGCACGGGCTATATGCAGTTTTTCAAACGCTTCATTTATCATTTTGAACCAGTTCAGTGTTCCCTCGATATCGGCAACATCAATAACGCCGTACTCGCCGCAATAAATAGGCAAGTCGAGCTTCTCTGCTACATCAGTAGCAACTTTGAACATCTTTACAAAATAACCGCTGTCTACCGTTCCTTCGTCTATACCCTCAAATTCGGAGTCAAAATCATTGCCGAAATATCTTGTGCTGTCCTCTCTGAGCTTAGCTACAGTCTGAGGGAAGGTTGTTCTGTAGTCGGGTGCAAGCCTGTCTACCCACGGCGCTCCCTGATGTGTGAATACAAGCGGATTGTAGCAATGGAAAGTAAGAACTATGTTCTCGTCCCAAGCTATATCAAGCTTTGTTACTCCGTAGATGGAAGAGTTGAAAATGCCGCCGATAACTAACTTTGTTGTGGGCGCTATCTTTCTTATTTCCTTTACGGTACGGCTTGCAATTTCGTTCCACTTGTCCGTAAATCTTGCATCGGTTATCTCGTTAAGAAGTTCAAAGGCAATATGCTCGTCATTTCCGTAACGCTTTGCAATCTCCTGCCACAGATATACAAACTGATCCTGCAGCTTCTCATCATCAAAAAATCCGCAGTAGTCGGGATCGTCAAAGATAAATCCGCAGGTCTTGTGCAGGTCGATAAGAATATTCAGACCGTACTTTTTGCACCAGCTTACGCAGTCTTCGATGTGCTTCATACCGCTTTCGATAAGCTCGCCGTCTTCTGTCTGGATAACATTATAATCAACAGGCATACGCACATGGTCAAGTCCCATATCGGCTATCTTTGCGATATCGTCTTCCGTAACAAAAGACATATAGTGCTGTTCGTTGTAATTCGGTCCGCACTGGGATATCCAGCCGCCGAGGTTTATTCCTCTGTAAAATCCGTCAAAGTTTCTCATAAGCCCTCCTGAGCTGATTTTTTAAGATAAACGGCAGACAAATACGCCTGCCGCAGTTTGTCGAAAAAGTCTATATTTTAATTAATTGAGTAGATTCTATAACCCCATCCCCAAACCCCTTCCCCTCGGGAAGGGGCTATTTATCAGGGGGCTATCGCCCCTCGTCCCTATTGGGGGCTTCGCCCCTCAACCCCATTTTTTAATAATTAAGTGGTTTATCGACAGTCTGCGGCAGGCAAATACGCCTGCCGCAGAAAGCATATCAATCAAAGCACCTTGGACAAGAAGTCCTTTAGTCTTGGATGTTTAGGATTTGAAAAGAACTCATCGGGAGGAGCCTGCTCTACTATCTGTCCGTCAGACATAAACATTACACGGGAAGCAACCTCACGGGCAAATCCCATCTCGTGCGTTACCACTATCATAGTCATACCGTCGTCGGCAAGCTGTTTCATAAGGTCGAGTACCTCGCCTACCATCTCCGGATCAAGTGCTGAAGTAGGCTCATCGAAAAGCATAACATCGGGCTTCATAGCGAGCGCACGAACTATTGCGATACGCTGTTTCTGTCCGCCTGACAACTGCTGAGGATAAGCGTCTGCCTTATCGGCAAGTCCGACACGATCGAGCAGCCGCATTGCCTCCGCATCGGCTTCTTCCTTAGTCATAATGCCGAGCTTTACGGGTGCGAGAGTAATATTGTTTTTTATTGTCAGATGGGGGAAAAGATTGAAGTGCTGAAACACCATTCCCATCTTTCTTCTTATCAGATTTACATTTGCCTTAGGAGCGGTGATGCAGTCGCCCTCTATGATTATTTCTCCGCTTGTCGGAGTTTCCATAAGGTTAAGGCATCTTAAAAAGGTACTCTTGCCCGAGCCGGAAGGTCCGATTATTACCACCTTTTCGCCTTTATAAATATGCTCGTTGATACCGTTCAGTATGTGAAGATCACCGAACGACTTGTGGAGGTCCTTAACGTCTATCACTCTTGCCAAGCCTCCTTTCAAGCAGCTTCTGGAGCTTTGTCAGTATGAAAACAAGTATCAGATAGAATGCCGCCGCAATAAGCAAAGGCGTGATGAGGTCGTATGTCTTTGAACCTATATACTGTGCCGCCTTTGTGATATCGGTAACGGCTATATAGCCTGCGATTGACGTCTCTTTTACAAGTACTATGAACTCGTTGCCGAGCGCAGGGAGTATATTCTTGATCGCCTGAGGCAAAACAATAAGCCACATTGTCTGACCTGCGCCGAGTCCCAGCGATCTGCCTGCCTCTGTCTGTCCTTTGTCGATAGATTCGATTCCGGCACGGACAATCTCAGCAACATAAGCGCCCGAATTTATACCGAAGCACATTACAGCGGCTACGATTGCGTTAGCTCCTCTGTAGTTGAAAAGCACAGCGTTTATAAGCAGCAGCTGTACAAGTACGGGAGTACCTCTTATTACGAAAACATAAAAGTCGCATATCTTTGCTATCCAGCCAAATCCTCGCTTTTTGCTGCACAGCTGTTTAATAACCGCAACAAAAGCACCGATAAGAAAACCGAGCATTACCGCAAATAAAGATATAAGAAGAGTATTTCCTATACCGCTGAGATAGAACTCATAACGGTTTTCTCTGATAAGCGCCTTGTCTATAGCGTCCCAGATACCAGTAAAAAAGTCCAATTCATTCCCTCCGTCTAAGAAAATACGGACGGTAAATGGGATACTTTCGACAGCTTTCAACCTGCTTCATCAAAGTCCCGATTACCGCCCATTATTATTCAATTAGTCAGCATTACTCTCAGCGCTGTCATCAGCACCTGTTGTGTGATTGATTGTGAACTCGGCAATCTTGCCGTCGTCGATCAGCTTCTGGAGAACCTTGTTTACCTTTTCTTCAAGCTCTGTGTTGCCCTTCTTGAATGCAAGAGCATACTTATCTGTAAATACTTCCTTCTCAACGATTTTAAGTGTATCGTTAGCCTTTACCATTTCCTTTGCAGGAAGCTCGTCCATGATTATGCAGTCAACCTTGTTGCTCTTTAAGTCTTCTGCCGCCTGTACATACTTTGTATAGCGCGAAGGATCTATGCCCAGATCGTCTTTTACATAGAAATCTGCAACTGTTGACATCTGTACGGCAATCATCTTGTCCTTCAGGTCATCGGGACCTGTAATTGTTGTGTTATCCTTATTTACAACGATAACCTGCTTTGATGTAGCGTACTCAATTGAGAAGTCCATAACTTCCTGACGCTCGGGAGTAACCGAGATACCTGCAGCCGCAAAGTCAACCTTACCCTGCTGTACTGCGAGAAGAGCGCCGTCAAAGTCCATAGTCTGAATCTCAAGCTCCATGCCGAGTTCCTTAGCTATCTCGTTTGCGATATCAACATCGATACCTACAACATCGTTGCCGCTTGTGTATTCATAAGGAGCAAAACCGGGTTCTGTAGCCATTATCAGCTTGCCGCCGCTTGAATTGCTGCAGCCTGCCATTGCTGCTGCACAGGTTGCTGCTGCAAGTACGCCTGCAATTAATCTTTTGATTTTCATTTTTCATACCTCTCTTGTTTTAATGATTTTGCGCCATCGGCGCTATCGCTAATATTATAGAGTATTTTTGCCGAATAAGCAATAGCTTTTCGCTCTTTTTGTGCAATTTTTCATCAAAAATCTTGCGAAAGGCTCATAATCCGCACAAAAACTGTCTTTTTGTATGTTACTATGCGATTATATGAACTGTACAATATCAATAGATATTCGGCAATTCGTCAAGAGTAAGTACATATTTGCTTTGATATGCCTTTTTCAGTATCGACTTTTCGGTGTATTTCTCGCTGTAGCTACTTCCGTTTACGGCGAACTCTCCGCCCCATATGCAGAACCAGCTCCACATACAGTTTACGCCTACTGCCTGGTCTATATCAAAAATACATCCGTTTTCGGTAAGTGCAGTTATCTTATTCTTGCTTCCGTAGGCGACAGCCTGTCTGAATCTGCTTGTCTGGGGGTTGTACACTCGTTCTCCGGGGTAAATATCCTCGCCGACTATGTCAACATATTCGTCGCCGGGATACCAGTCGGCACTCTGTCCGTTATATACCCAGATAAGATTGTTGCATTTATACACATCGGTAAGCTGCGTGTAGAGATATCTCCACAGCTTCTTATATGCGTCGGCGCCCTTTGCACCCCACCAGAACCAGCCGCCCGAGCCCTCGTGGAGCGGTCTCCACAGCACAGGTACTCCTGCATTTTCAAGTCTTTTGAGCTGTGCGGCTATCTCTTTTATATCGGCGTCAAGGAGCTTTTTGCCCTTTTCGTCCTGTCCGTTCATAACCTTTGCTATATCAAAACTGCTCTTATCGGTGTAGAATCCTCCCCACCATCCGTCTGAGCTGTTAGCTGTACTGTAAAGATAATCCGTCGGAGCGTTCCAATGCCAGCAGAATGTAACAATTCCACCCTTATCGCTGAACTCTATTGCTTTTTCTACTGCTGTAGAGCTTGTGCCGAGCGCTGTCCTTGACGGCGTATAATTCATCATATCAAGGCCTATCAACGCGGGATATTTGCCTGTAACCGCCTTTATTGCCTTGAACTCCGTGCCGTTAATACCGCCGTCGCACTGCTGTCCGGCTATGACATAATTTCCGTAGCTGTCCTTTAAGAACTGATAAAGTTTTTTGGTTTCTACGGTGGAATTTCCGTTTACAAGAGAAGATGTAACATTATATGTACTGTCCGCAATTGTTTCGGCTGACTTTACTGTTATACGGTCAAGCTCTATCCATCCCCATGACTTTGTTATTTTAAGGGTATGAGTGCCTTTGGAAATGTTTACTGAGCTTACGGTATAATCCTGCAGACTATCTTTCGTACTGCTGAACGAACCAATAGTCGTTCCGTCTATGAGGAGATTATTCTCCTTGTTATCACCTATTCCGCTTGAGCGTATAACTATATCATAGACCGCTGTTGACGGAATACTTATCTCTATCTGCCAGTAGGATGCATTGTTTTCAAACTTTCCGACCGTCTTTTTGCCCGAAGCACTGTCGTTGCTGATAACAGACATATCC
>JAEDNF010000002.1 GCA_016302655.1 Oscillospiraceae bacterium
CGGATACACGCTTTTTGAAAAGCAGGATATCCCCGAGGATACTTCAACTACCACACCGGCGGCAACCACACCACCGGCAAGCACATAATATGATATTAAAGCCCTCGCCAAGAGGGCTTTTTTCTGTCGATAAACCTTTTTGAAGTAAAAAATGGGGTCGCAGGGGCGAAGCCCCCGACAGGGATGAGGGGCGGTAGCCCCCACTATTCAGCCCCTTCCCGAGGGGAAGGGGTTTGGGGATGGGGATAGAGAATTTTCTCAATTTCTTAAAAAAGTCTTTTTCTACAGTCTGAAGCCCTCATTGCGAGGGCTTTTCCTTTTTCCCCTTGCTCAAAAATATGAAAATAACACGAAAATTATCCAAATCTCTTGTTCGGCACTTGCAAAAGCAGCCGGATTCTGTTATAATGTCTATCGTGTAGGTATAGGCTTTTATACTATTTTCCATAAAAAGCCATATTTTATAAAAAATTAACTTGTGCGAAGAGCGTCTTTGCAAGAAAGGTCGTGTTATCAGTGGGACTTATCGGTTCCATCGTCTTTGCCTGACGGCAATGCTTATTGACATGATAAACTAAGATAAGGAAAGACTAAGGTATGAAAGAACAGTTACAGAATATAAAAGAACAGGCTCTTAATGCTATCGGCGAATGTGCCGATGTAAAACAGCTTGATGAGCTGAGAGTAAAATATTTAGGCAAAAAGGGCGAGCTTACCGCAATTCTTAAAAGCATGGGTAAGCTGTCGGCAGAAGAAAGACCTGTTATGGGACAGCTTGCAAACGATGTAAGACAGTCGCTTGAGAGCGCTGTTGCCGACAAGCAAAAACAGCTTAAAGCGGCTCTTATGGAGAAGAAGCTGAAAGAAGAGACAATAGATGTCACCATGCCCGGCAAACAGCAGGCTATGGGAGTTCGTCATCCGCTGAACATTGTGCTTGACGAGCTTAAGGAGATATTCAGAGGAATGGGCTATACCGTTGTTGACGGCCCCGAGGTTGAGCAGACAAAGTATGTATTCGATATGCTCTTAACAGAAGAAGGACACCCTGCAAGAGACGAGCAGGACACCTTCTACATTACCGATGATATCCTTCTGCGTACACAGACCTCTTCGGTACAGATACGCACTATGCTTAAGAATAAGCCCCCTATCGCTATCATCAGCCCCGGCAGAGTATACCGCCCCGACGCTGTAGACGGCACACATTCGCCTATATTCCACCAGTGCGAAGGACTTGTAATAGACAAGAACATAACCTTCGGCGACCTCAAGGGCACTCTTGAAACATTCGCAAAGAGACTTTACGGCGAGGATGTAAAGCTTCGTTTCCGTCCCCACCACTTCCCGTACACAGAGCCGTCTGCAGAGGTTGACCTGCAGTGCTTCAAGTGCGGAGGAAAAGGCTGTCCGCTTTGCAAGGGCGAAGGCTGGATAGAGATGCTCGGCTCCGGCGTAGTTCATCCGCAGGTACTTCTTAACTGCGGCATAGATCCCGAAGAATACAGCGGTTTTGCTTTCGGTATAGGACTTGAGCGTATCGCAATGATGAGATACAACATTGACGATATGCGCCTGCTGTACGAGAACGATCAGCGTTTCCTCGCACAGTTCAGATAACAGACATAACCGAAAAACAAAATCGTAAAAGGAGATATAAAAGTGGATTTATCAATGAGATGGCTTAACGACTATGTTAAAGCCGATATGCCTATAAAAGAATTTGCAGCGGATATGACGATGAGCGGCTCTAAAGTCGAGACTTATCACAAGATGTCCGATCCTATAACAAATGTAGTAGTAGCAAAGGTGCTGAAGTTAGAGCGTCACCCCGACAGTGACAAGCTGTGGATATGCCAGCTTGACGCAGGCAGAGAAGAGCCTGTACAGATAGTAACGGCGGCGCAGAACCTGTTTGAAGGAGCTATCGTTCCCGCTTGTATGCACAACAGCGTTATCGCTGACGGAACAAAGATAACAAAGGGCAAGTTAAGAGGCGTTGCAAGCAACGGTATGATGTGCTCTTATGCAGAGCTCGGTCTTACAAAGGACGACTTTGACTATCCCGTTGCCGATGACGGAATACTTATCCTCAATAACGATCCCGATGTTGACAGCTTTGCTATGGGTATGGATATCTGTGAGGCTTTGCAGATCGACGACAATATAGTAGAGTTTGAGATAACCAACAACCGCCCCGACTGCCTGTCCGTTCTGGGTCTTGCACAGGAGGCAAGTGCAACCTTCGATATCCCGATGAATTATACCGAGCCCACCTTCAAGGGCGTTGACGGCGATATCACAAAGGAGATAAGCGTAAGCGTAGAAAACACAAAGCTCTGCTCAAGATATATGGCAGGCCTTGTAAAGAATGTAAAGATAGGCCCCTCTCCCAAGTGGATGGCAAGACGCCTCAGAGCAAGCGGTGTAAGACCTATCAACAACCTTGTCGATATAACCAACTTCGTAATGCTTGAGTACGGTCATCCTATGCACGCATTCGACTTAAGATATGTTGAAGATAACAAGATAGTAGTAAGAAATGCAAAAGAGGGCGAAACCTTAAAGCTCCTTGACGAAATGGCAGAGCCTGTAAAGCTTACTCCCGAAATGCTGATTATAGCAGACGGAAAGAAGCCTATCGCCATTGCCGGCGTAATGGGCGGCGAGCACAGCGGCATTATGGATGATACCACTACGGTAGTATTTGAGGCGGCTTGCTTTGACGGCGTATCGGTAAGACGCACCGCAAGAAAGATAGGCGAGCGTACAGAAGCAAGCTCACGCTTTGAAAAGGGACTTAATCCCGTAAACGCAGAAAAGGCTCTTAAGAGAGCTTTACAGCTTATAGAAATGCTCGGCTGCGGCGAGGTGGTAAACACTATCATCGATGTAAACCACAGCGAGTATGTTCCCGAAAGATTAAAGCATGACTACAAGTGGGTAAACGAGCACTTAGGCTCGGATATCAGCGAGGACGAGCAGATAGCTATACTGAAAAAGCTCGGCTTCGGATATGAGAACGGCGAGATAATCGTTCCTCCTACCCGTATAGATATGCACCGTGCCTGCGATGTAGCGGAGGAGATCGCCCGTATTTACGGCTACAACAGGATTCCCTCAACCGTTCCCAAGCTCTCTTCGCAGGGTAAGAGAACAAAGGAGCAGATATTTGAAGATAAGGTTATTTCTCTTGCGCTGTCGCTCGGCTTCTATGAGGTTATGACCTACAGCTTCATTTCGCCTAAGGACTATGAACTGCTCAGAATGGATGAAGAATCAAGAAAGAGCGTTGTGTTAAGAAGACCTCTGGGCGAGGATACCAGCGTAATGCGTACAACTGCGCTGACATCCATGATGGAAGTTGTAAGAAGAAACTGGAGCAACAGAAATCTTTCGGGCAGATTCTTCGAGATCGCAAGAGAGTATTTCCCCACAGGCGAAAATGAGCTTCCCGTTGAAAGAGATGTGCTGTGCTATGCTGTCTACGGGGCAGGCGAAGACTTCTTCACGGCAAAGGGCGTTGCCGAAGAGATAATGGCAAAGCTCGGCGTAAAGAACGCCGTTTATACCGCCGAAAAGGAGAACCCCACCTACCACCCCGGCAGATGCGCTAAGGTTACGGTAAACGGCGAGCTTATCGGCTATGTAGGACAGCTTCATCCCGAGGCTGCGGCAAACTTCGGCGTTAATGCGGAAGTATACTGTGCAACGCTTAGCATGGAGGCAATGTTCAGGAATGCCGACGGCGATGTCAAGTACACCGCACTTCCCAAATTCCCCTCAACATACAGAGATTTAAGCCTTGTCTGCAAGGAGGATATGCCGAGCGGAGACATCGTTGCGGTAATTGAAAAGACGGCAAAGCATCTTGAGGCGGTAAGCCTGTTTGATATGTACAAGGGCGAGCAGGTCCCCGAAGGAATGAAGAGTCTTTCTTATAAGCTGACGCTCAGAAAGAAAGACGCTACGCTGACCGACGATGAGGCGGATGCTGTAGTAGCAAAGGTGCTTAAGGCGCTTGAGGCTATCGGAGTAACGCTTAGATAAATAAGTTTATTCGGGGCACAGCCCCTATGATAAGGAGAAAAGCCAATGAATCATTTTAAAAAGATAACAGCCGCTATATGCGCTGTTGCTGTTGCAGTAAGCATTGCGGGCTGTGCCGATGTTTCCACCATAGGAAGTATCGACAACAAGACGATAAATGCCGGAATCTATCTTCTGTACGAGCAGAGTGCAATAAGCGAGGCTCAGGAGAAGATCGACTCAACGCTTGAGGTTGCTTCCGACTCCGAGACGGGAAGCACCGCTACAGACTATTTCACCAAGTCCATTGACGGCAAGTCATATTCACAGTATGTGCAGGATCGCACACTTGAGCTTGTTAAACAGCATGTTGCTATAGAAAACAAGTTCAACGAGCTGGGACTTACGCTGACCGATGAAGAAAAAGACGAGGTTACTTCTTCAGCTAAGGATCTGTGGCAGAGCGAGATACTCTATTACGGCTACTACAGCACAGGCGTGACATACGGCGAAAGCTATGAAGACGCAGGCATCAGCAGAAAGTCTTACGAAGCGGTTCAGCTCAACAAAAAGATGAGCAACAAGGTATTTGACGCATATTATGAAGAAAACGGCATATCCGCAACAGACGAGCAGGATATAGCTACTTATTTCTATGATAATTACGGCAGATTCCAGATAATACAGGTAGCGCTCACAGAGGGCAACGGTGACGATATTACCACCGATGAAGGCAAAAAGGCTAAAAAAGAGCAGGCACAGGGCTATGTTGACAGACTTGTTGCCGGAGAAGATTACGAAACCATCTATCATGAGTACGAAGCTCAGGTAGAAAAGGAAAAAGCTGAAGCTGAGGCAGAAAGCAACGCTTCCGCTTCATCTAAAGATACTGCATCCGACACTTCTTCCGATACTTCAACAGATTCTTCGACCGACAGCACAACAACAAGTGACGACGACCACGAAGATGAAGAAGAGCACGATCACGAATTTTTGCTCAGCAAGTCGGATACATCGCCAAGCGAGGAGTTTATCAAGTGGATATTTGAGCTTGGCAACGACAAGGGCGGAGTATATGAGGACGAATCCGTATACTATGCGGTAGTTCGCCGTGATATCAAGGAGCGTGAGGACTGGCTTCTCGAAAACCGCAGCAACATACTTCATCTTATGAAGGATGAGGATTATGAAGCTATGCTTAATGAGACGGCAAAGGATTATGCTCTCGATCTCAACAACGACGCACTTAACAGATACAAGCCCGAGAACTTAAAGGGTATATAATTTAACCATAATCGAAAAATATTCTGCGGTCAGAGTAAAATCTGACCGCATTTTTCGGGAATAAAGAAAGGAGGCGATACTGTGATAGTATTGTCCGGAAGCTCTTTGTCGGTATCATTCGGCGGTGAAACGCTGTTTCACGATGTCAGCTTCAGACTTGACGAAAACGGCAGAGCAGGCCTTGTCGGCGTGAACGGATGCGGCAAGACAACTCTTATGCATATAATAAGCGGCAAACTTGAGCCGGAAAGCGGCAGTATAAACAAGGCGGCGGGAGTAAGGCTCGGCTGTATGGAGCAGTATGTCATCCGTGACGACAGCGTAACGCTGTATGATGAGGTTCTGGAGATATTCAGACCGCTTATCGATATGGAAAACGAGCTTGCAGATATAACGGTCGCTATTGATACGGGCGACCACAGCGAGCAGACTCTTGCGAGGCAGATGCAGCTGAGAGAGGCGTTTGAAAGAGACGGCGGCCTTACCTATAAAGCGAGAACAGCGTCGGCACTGACGGGACTCGGCTTTTCGCAAGATTCTTTCACAAAACCTGTAAGTATACTCAGCGGCGGACAGAAGAGCAAGGCTCAGCTTGCAAAGCTTCTGCTGTCGGGCTGTGAAATACTTCTGCTCGATGAGCCTACAAACCACCTTGATATAACAGCGTGCGAGTGGCTGGAAAAATTCCTTACCGAATACAAAGGTGCCTATATAGTTATCTCTCACGACAGATATTTCCTTGATAAAGTTACCGATACGACTTTTGAAATGGTAAATAAAACGCTGAGAGAATATAAAGGCAATTATACTCGCCACCTTGAGCTGAAAGAAGAAGAGAGAGAAGCCAGACAGCGTGTATATGACCGCACCGTAAAGGAAATAAAGCGTATCGAAGGAATAGTCGAACAGCAAAAACGCTGGGGACAGGAGCATAACTTCATTACGGCGGCTTCAAAGCAAAAGCAGGCGGACAGGCTGAAAGAAACGCTGGATAAGCCGGAAGATCAGCCGGAGGCAATAAAGTTTACCTTTAAGGCGAAAGAGGGCGGAGCAAATGACGCACTCATGGCAAAGGGACTGTCAAAATCATTCGGCGGTGCGCTGATATTTGAAAACGCAGAGCTTGATATCAAGAGAAATACCACAACATTTATACTCGGAGAGAACGGATGCGGAAAAACAACACTCCTGAAGATACTTACGGGGCAGTATGAAGCTGATAGCGGAGAGTATAAAATAGGAAATAGTATACAGTTAGGATATTACGACCAGGCGCAGACAGACCTTGATCCATCAAAGACGGTAATAGACGAAGTATGGGACAAGTATCCGAAAATGACGCAGACCGAAGTCAGATCGGCGCTCGCACAGTTTCTGTTCAAGGGCGACGATGTGTTTAAGAATGTCGGAAAGCTAAGCGGCGGTGAAAAGGCAAGAGTATCGCTCCTGAAGCTGATGCTAAGCAAGGCGAATATGCTTATGCTCGATGAGCCGACCAACCACCTTGATATCCAGTCCCGTGAGGCGCTTGAGAATGCGCTCAGCGAATACGGCGGCACGCTGATTGTCGTATCGCACGACAGATATCTGATAAACAAGCTGGCAGACAGGATAGTGTGGCTTGATAAATCGGGAACAATGAATATAGACGGAAATTACGACAGATATATTGAACTGCGTGAAGCTAAGGAAAAGACGCAGAGCGAAGAGACAAAGCCCGTAAAGGAAAGCGGAAAGAACGATTATAAAGAGCGCAAGGAGCGTGAAAGCACACTCAGAAAGCTGAAAGGCGCTCTTGCAAGATGCGAAGCGGCAATAGAAGAAAATGAAAAGAAAACCGCCCAGCTTGCCCTGCTTTTGTCTGATCCTGAGGTTGCGTCGGACTATGAAAAAGCAAGCGAACTTTCTGTCGAAATAGCCGCTTTAAAGGAAAAAGAAGACGAACTTACTTCACAATGGATGGAGCTTTCGGAGCAGATTGAGTCGTTTACATGATTTTCATATAGTTATTAAGTTATCTTTACATTATTTAGCTAAAAAAATCGCCGAAAATATTTGTGCAATTTCGACAAAATTTGTTTTAGCAAGTTAACAAGTAAACTAAATTATGTTTTTCGTTAGGTTAAGTTGGAAATCGTTTACACCCAAAATAGCACAGTTGGACAGCCAAAACTCAAGATATTGTGCCGCAAAAAAATAACTTCGGCATTTATAACAAATTTTCGCGCTAAAGTTTGTTACATTTAGCCAATCCGAGATTACTTTTGAAGATATAGCCAAAGCACATTTCAAAATGTGAAAGTTCTTTTGTTAATCTTGACAGTACGGTGATAATTTGCTATAATTACTGTGTTATAGACACTTTAGGCTATTTGTATATTTTTTCAAAAAACGGTATTTTATCAGCTGATTCGGGTGCTGTAATTGTGCATATGCTACAAAAACATATGAAACGGATGTTGCCTTGCAAAAAAGGCAAGCGGACTTTTTTGAGGGACGGAACCGCTTATGGAAACGATTTTACGGACTGAGAATATATCACGGAGCTTTAAGATAAACGACAAGACCGTTGTCAACGCTCTGAAAGATATAAACATTGAAGTCGAAAAGAATAAGCTCGTCGTTCTGAGAGGAAGGTCGGGCTCAGGCAAAACCACGCTTATAAACATACTCGGTGCGCTGGACAGACCGACGGGCGGCGAGGTTTACTTTGACGGAAAGAAGATCACGGGACTTTCGGACAAGGAGATGGACTCTCTCAGGCGAAACGAGATGTCCTTTGTATTCCAGTCTGTAGCGCTGATCCCCACTATGACCGCTTATGAGAATGTCGAATTTGCGATGCGGCTTGTGGGTATGTCCTATTCGGAGCGTGTAAAGCGTGCAAAAGAATGTCTTGTAAGAGTCGGACTTGAAAAGCGTATGCATCACAGACCGGGCGAACTCTCGGGCGGTGAACAGCAGAGAGTTGCAATCGCAAGGGCAATTTCGCATAAGCCCAAGCTGATATTTGCCGACGAACCTACAGCGGCGCTTGATATGCCGACGGGACTTGCGGTAATGAATCTGTTCAAGGAGCTTGTACGCTCAGACGGTCTGACGATAGTTATGACTACGCACGATACAGCAATGATGGAGCAGTGCGATGTTGTCTATACGCTTGATGACGGACGGATAACAGATGTCAGAAAGCAGGTGCAGTGATGCCTCAGAGAATGATGCTCGCCCCACCCGAAAACATAATGGTGCAGTGCGAGAATTTAGTTAAGATATACAAGACAACAGATGTCGAGGTAATGGCTCTGCAGGGACTTGACCTGACGGTCGAGCGAGGCGAGCTTATGGGCATAGTCGGAGCAAGCGGAAGCGGTAAATCCACCCTTCTCAATATGCTCGGCGCTCTCGACAAGCCTTCGGCAGGCAGCCTTTATGTTGACGGAAAAGACCTGCTGAAGTTTGACGAAAAAGACCTTATCAAGTATAAAAGAGAAACGGTAGGCTTTGTATGGCAGAACAACGCCAGAAATCTGATACCGTACCTTACGGCGATACAGAATGTTGAAATGCCGCTTTTGCTGTCGGGACACAAGAACAGACGGCAAAGGGCGGAAGAACTGCTGGAGATGGTCGGACTCTCGGCGAGAAAAAATTCTCTCCTCGGTCAGCTTTCCGGCGGTGAACAGCAGAGAGTCGCAATAGCGATAGCGCTTTCCAACAATCCGAGCCTTCTTCTTGCCGACGAGCCTACGGGCGCAGTTGACACCAAGACGGCGGCGATGGTTTTAGATGTGTTCAAGCAGCTCAATCGTCAGATGGGCGTTACCATTATAATAGTAACCCACGATACAAATCTGTCGAAATCTATCGACCGTGTTGTTGCTATCCGTGACGGACGGACATCGAGTGAGATGCTGAGGAAGAAGACAGAAGTTCTCTCCTTCGGCGAGCTTGAAAAAATGAGCGAGCAGCAGCGTGCAGAGCATGAAAAGCTTATGCAGCAAAGCAGCTCGGATCACGAGGAGCTTGTGGTTCTTGACAGAGCCGGAAGACTCCAGATACCAAAAGAATATCTCGAAGCTCTCGGAATACGGGGCGGAGATAAAGTGCGTGTTGAGCTTGAAGACGGAAAGATATCCGTTTACAACTCGGATTATAACTCGCGCAGATAAATTCCTTAACTCGTCGAAATTAGCATATTTTCGATTGAATATAAACGACAACTATCAGAAAGGTGGATTATTACTGTGGCAACAAAGCAAAGCAGGATGAAAAGAACATTAGCGGCATTGCTGTCCATGACGACACTCGTTTCCGCATTGTCACTTACATCAACCGCAGTCAGTGCAGAGGAATCGTCGACGGACGCTGCTGCCGGACAATCCGAAGAAAATGCTGCCGACAACTCTGTGAGCAACATCAGCATTACCGGCATGGAGGGAAAGTACAGCAGTTACTACAGCGAGCATAAGGACGCTGCTTATCCCGACAAAGAGATCACTATCTATGCCGTTGATTACAAATCCGGTACCAATAACGGCAACGAATTTGTAAATCAGGACGATACGGATGACAAGGTCGGAAATGCAAGTGTTATCGGCACCACACTTGAGACTCAGAACACTTCTTCAAGCGGCGGCTTCAAGGATCTGAAGTCATTCCTCTCGGAGAGCACCGAGCTCAAGACAGACAACTACGATACGATCAAGTGGAAGAGTGATAAGCTTACTCTTACATACGAGTTTGAAGTAGAAGAAACGGGTAACTACAACCTTGAGTTTATCTATTATCCTATCGGAGGCAGTGAAACAAAGAACACTGTTCTTGATATCGGACTCAGGATAGACGGCGAGTATCCTTTCACAGCTACTCAGGACCTGACTCTTGACCGTTACTGGAAGGATGACGGAGAGATCTCCCGTGACAGCAAGGACAACGATATCCGTCCCGGTCAGAAGACCTACGACTGCTGGATAAGCTATCCTATCAAGGATAAGGAAGGTCTTTACAACGATCCTTACTTCTTCTATCTCGAAAAGGGCAAGCATACGCTCACTATCGAAGGTATCAGAACTTACGGTGTATTCCATTCGTTTACATTCAAGAATTATGACGAGCTTGTAAGCTACGATTCAATAAAGCCTACGGAAGACCAGATAAACAACACTCCTGCGCTCACAACACAGAATGAGCTGGGAACAAATACCGTGTTCTTACAGGCTGAAACAGCGCTTTACAAGACAGCGTCAACATTATATGCTACATACGACAGAACAACTTATATGACCAGCCCCAACCATCCGACCAAACAGCGTTACAACACTATAGGTCAGGCAACATGGAACAAGGCTACTCAGGCTATAACCTACAGCTTCAAGGTTGAAAACGACGGTTACTACCGTTTCAACTTCAAGGCAAGACAGAACCAGATGCGAGGCTTCTTCTCCAACAGAAGGATCTATATCGACGGAAAGGTTCCCTGCAAGGAGCTTGACGATGTACAGTTCGTATATTCTCCCGACTGGTACAATGTAACCCCCAAGGACGCAGAAGGCAACGACATTTATGTTTACCTTGAGGGCGGCGTTGAACATAAAATAACGCTTGAAGCTATACCCGGCTCGATAGGTGCTTCTATGCAGCGTCTTGACGACCTGGTACTTGAGCTTAACCAGTATTACAGAAGAATACTTATGATAACCGGTCCCGATCCCGATGAGTTCAAGGATTACTTCGTAGAAAAGAAGATCCCCTCAATACTTGAAGAATTCCAGAGAATAGTTGACGCTCTGCGTGCCGAAAAGGCAAGCATCGAAGAGCTGACAAAGAAGGGTTCTGAGGCTGCGGCTCTTGAGACTATGGCTATCTATCTTGAGAGATGTATCGAAAAGCCCGAGGATATCCCGATAATGGCAAGCAGTATCAAGGATAGTATTTCATCCGTATCCGCCTGGATGCGTGACTACAGAGACCAGCCTCTTGAGCTTGACTACCTTGAGATAGGTACCTGCCACGAAGAATTTGCTTCTCCTAACGGCAACTTCTTCAGCGAGTTTGCATTCGGCTTCAACTCGTTTATCGGTTCGTTCTTTGAAGACTACACCAACCTGTCAGACTCAAACGCTACATCGCTTGATGTATGGGTATCTCTTGCAAGAGACCAGGCTACGGTAGTTAAGAACCTCGTTGACAACAAGTTCAACTCCAATCCCGAATATAACGGCACACAGGCTTCTATCAACCTCGTTGTAGGTTCGGTACTTGAAGCAACGCTTGCCGGCAAGGGTCCCGAAATTGCGCTGTTCATCGGCGGCGACTTCCCGATACAGCTTGCCGCAAGAGGACTGCTCGTTGACCTGACGCAGTTCAAGGATTATGAATCGGTAACAAAGCGGTTTGCGGATGACGCAATGACGCTTTATGAGTACAACAACGGTACGAGCGTAGGCGTATACGGTCTGCCGGTATCGCAGAACTTCCCGATGCTGTTCTACAGAACAGACGTACTTGAGGAGCTCGGATTTGAGAATCCTCCCGAGACATGGGATGAGCTTACCGATATGCTTCCGACATTACAGAGAAAGTATCTGGATGTAGGTCTGATACTTCCTCAGAATATTTCATCCAATACATTCGATTCCGGTAACACGTTCATCATGCTGATGCTCCAGACCGGACAGGATATTTACAACGAAGATCTTTACAGCACCGATTACAACTCCGTAAAGACCTCCGATATCAAGAATCTGAGCCTCACGAACTTCATGACTCAGGACTCTATAAGAGTATTTGAGCGTTGGACGGATTTCTACACGGTATTCAGCTTCGATCAGACATTCGACGCATTCTCTCGTTTCAGAACAGGTGAAATGCCGCTTGTTGTTCAGCCTTACACATTCTACAACCAGCTGTCTGTAGCAGCTCCCGAAATTAAGGGTCTGTGGGACTTCACACTGGTACCCGGAACAAAGCAGGCTGACGGAACGATTAACCACGCTGCTAACTCTGCAGGAAGCGGTGCGGTAATATTCAATAAGGTATCCAACCAGTCTGCTGCTTGGGAATTTGTAAAGTGGTTCACAAGCACAGAGATCCAGACCGATTACGGTAAGCAGATCGAAGCCCTCATGGGTCCCATGGGACGTTTTGATACAGCCAATGTAGATGCTCTTGAACAGCTCCCATGGTCAACTGCCGAATATGAGAAGATCTCCGAGCAGCAGAGCTACCTTAAGGAAGTACCGATCATCCCTGCATCATACGCAGTTACAAGACACGTAAACAATGCATTCAGAATGGTTGTTAACGACGCAGGCAATCCCAGATACACTCTTATGAGCTACAACGACCAGATAAAGTCTGAGATAGTAAGAAAGTATCAGGAGTTATCCAGCGTTAATCAATGATCTTAAGAGCAGGTGAGGGGTTCACCTCCCCTCACACGCTTTGCTGAATTATAGAGGAGGTTATCGGTTTGTTTAAAAAGGAAAAAACGCAGTATATTGAAGACAGCAAAGTCAGATATACGCTGCGAGAGATGAAAAAGAACGCGAGCGTTTACATACTGCTTGCTCCGTACTTCATTCTCTTCACTATTTTCACGATCGTACCGGTATTGCTGTCGCTGCCTATGGGCTTTACGAACTTCAATATGGTACAGTTCCCTCAGTTCGTCGGACTGAACAACTTTTATGCGCTTATACTTGAAGACGAGGTCTTCTTAAAGGCGATACAGAACACGCTGGTGTTCGCAATTATCACAGGTCCCGTAAGCTACATTCTCTGTTTTATACTGGCATGGCTGATAAACGAGATGCCCAGAGCTTTAAAGACCATATTCACATTCATTTTCTACGCACCTACGCTGGCAGGTAACATCTATACCACATGGCAGCTCATCTTCTCCGGTGATACCTACGGTATAGCAAACTCCTACCTGCTGGATCTCGGTATCATAAACAGTGCCCGTCAGTGGCTGACTGATGCTAACTATATCATGGGTGTAGTTATCATAGTTCAGATGTGGATCTCACTCGGTGCAGGCTTCCTTGCTCTTCGTGCAGGCCTTCAGGGTATTCCGAAGGACAGATACGAGGCAGGCGCTATCGAGGGTATCAAGAACCGTACACAGCAGCTCATGCTGGTTACGGTTCCCGCAATGGGTCCTCAGCTGCTGTTTGCGGCAGTTATGCAGATCACCGCTTCATTCACAGCCGGTGATGTAGGTAGATTCCTTACAGCGTTCCCTTCAACAGACTACGCTGCACACACGATAATGACACACGCATTTGACTACGGTTCAATCAGATATGAGATGGGTTATTCATCGGCGATATGCTTTGTACTGTTCGTTGTAATGCTTCTTGCCAACTGGGGAATCAAAAAGCTCCTGGGCAAGTATCTCGACTAAACGGAGGATTGCATTATGTATTTTTCTCTAAGAAAGGAAGGTAGTTATGAAAATAACTAAGAGGAGAAGAAAAAGATACGGCGGTTCTCTGGGCGGCGATATATTCATATTCATAGTGCTCGGTCTGCTTGGCCTGTTCATGATCTTCCCTATATATCTGTCGGTAATACAGTCGTTGAAGCCGGTTGAGGAACTGTTCCTCTTCCCCCCAAGACTTTATGTATCGAATATAACCGATCAGAACTTCTCTGATCTGCTTGCGACGGCATCTAATATGTGGGTACCGTTCTCAAGATATGTATTCAACTCGGTATTTGTAGCAGTTGTAGTTACTGTTGCACAGCTTATTTTCTCGTCATCCGCCGCTTATGCGCTGTCAAAGGTTGCATTCCCCGGCGCAAAGGCGCTCAATAAGATAATCGAAGTTGCCCTGCTGTTCACATCGACCGTTCTGTATATCATGCAGTACATGGTAATGGCAACACTCGGTATGATCGATACTTATTTTGCAATCATCCTGCCTTACATAGCAACTCCTATGGGACTGTTCCTTATGAGACAGTTCATGGGACAGCTCCCCGACAGTATGATAGAAGCCGCAAAGCTTGACGGTGCAAGCCACATAAGAATCTGCTGGCAGGTAGTAATGCCGAACGTAAAACCCGCTTGGCTTACTCTTCTGATATTCGCTTTCCAGGGCGCATGGCAGATCACAGGTTATTCATTCATATATAATGAGGCATTAAAACCCATTCCGACCGTTATGCAGCAGATAAGCGCTGCGGGTATTGCCCGTGCAGGCGTTGCTGCCGCTGCAGTTGTTATCACGATGCTGCCGCCTATGATAGTATTCGTATTCTGTCAGAGCAGCGTTATGGAAACAATGGCTCACAGCGGTCTGAAAGATTGATATCATATTAAATTATACAGAAAGGATGATTTTAGTGCCAACCATGAAGAAAATCGCTGCATCAGCCGTTTCGGCTATTATGGCGGTTTCCATGCTGTGCAGCTCGGCGTTTGCCGATCAGCCGTATGAAGGTTATAACTACGACTGGTGGGGCGACCCCGTTCCTTCGCAGACCGGTTATGTCGTTGACCGTGTTGTTACCGGTCTTGATTTCGGCGTGGGCAAGAGATATAACAGCGAAGCTCAGCTTAAGGAAATATCCGAGCAGACAGGCAAAGAGGTTCCTGCAGAAGAAGTTATCGAAGAATTCAAGGAGCCGCAGGATCTGTTCATCGACCGTCAGACAAATAGTCTGTACATAGTTGACTCGGGCAACAACCGTATACTTGTTACGGATGTTGAATATAAGAATCAGTTCATAATAATGGACTACTTCTATAACCCCGAGACAAAGAAGTACGAAACGCTCAAGAATCCTCACGGAATCTTTGTAAGACATGACAACAATTCGCTTAACGAAAACGAATCGACGATGATTTACATCGCCGACTACGATAACAACCGTGTTATCGGTTGCTATGCAGACGGTACGATATTCCAGACATTCACAAGACCGTCGGACGAGTTCTACGGAGCAGAGGTTACATTCCAGCCCAATAAGGTGGTAGTCGATGTTGCTGGTAACGTTTATGTAAACATCCTCTCCATTACAGACGGTGCGGTTATGTTTGCTCCCGATGGCTCATTCAGCAACTACTTCGGTGCAAACCGAGTTGAGCAGACAGCTCAGGCAATCGCAAACAAGTTCTGGAGAACCATACTTTCCCGTGAGGCTGCAGCTTCGTTCATTCAGGCTGTGCCGATGGAGTTCAACAACTTCGATATCGACGACGATGGCTTTATCTATACTGTAACACAGTCCAAGAGTGCTACCACCGATATCTTCAAGAAGATGAACCCCGCAGGTGAAAATATTCTTATCAACCTCGGTTATTCGGATTACACCTACGGCGATATGGCTTCCTACTATTATAAGAACCAGACCTACGGTTCACAGATAACCGACGTCGATGTTGATGAGAACGGTACCATCCGACTTCTTGACTTCGGCAACGGACGAATCTTTGAGTACACCGATGAGTGCGACCTGCTGTTCATCTACGGCGGCAAGGGCAATCAGAAAGGTCTGTTCACTAACGTAACTGCTATTGAAGCATACAACAGTGTTGTATATGTACTTGACAGCCGTAAGAATTCTATCACGACCTTCAAGCGTACAGAGTTCGGTGATATCGTTCACGAAGCGATGTCGCTGTACAATCTCGGTAAGTACGAAGAGGCAAGCGGTCCCTGGCAGGAAGTTCTTACCCGTGACAGCAACTACTGGTTTGCTTACATAGGTCTTGGTAACTCCGAGCTTTCACAGGGTAACTACTCAGAGGCGATGAACTACTTCTACCGTAACAGCCGTGCAGGTTATAACAGGGCGTTCAAGCAGTACAGAATGCAGTTTGTCAGAGACAATTTCAATGTGTTTATGATAATAATCTTAGTCCTTATCATAGCACTGATAGTTCTGAGCAAGCTCAGGAAACATTTTAAGAAGAAAAAAGCGGGAGGTATAAAATAATGAGATTTGATTTAGATATGCCCGCTTGGAAATGGCCGTTCTATGTTGCAAGACATCCGTTTGAAGGCTTTGAGGATCTGCGCTGGAAGAAAGCGTACAACACAAAGGTTTCAATGGTAATCGTTCTTTGCTTCTTCATAATCACAGTCTGCCAGCAGGTAATGACCGGATTCCTTTTCAACACAAGCTATGTAAAGGTATTCAACATAGTGCCGCTTCTGGTGCAGACGATTATCCTGTTCTTCACATGGGTAATCGGTAACTGGTCACTGTGTACCTTGTTTGACGGCGAAGGCTCAGTCAAGGCGATATGCAGCGTCAGCGCATATGCACTTGTACCTTACCTCATCACTCAGGTAGTAGTAGTAATCGCAAGTAATGTCCTGCTTACAGGCGAGGCCGCATTCATTGTGTTCTTCCAGTATCTTGGAATACTCTGGAGCGTAGTGCTGATGATATCCGGTATAAAGACGGTTCATCAGTATTCGATACCCAAGACGCTTCTTGCGATGGTATTTACTGTAGCAGCAATGGTAGTAATACTCTTCCTGCTCGTACTCTTACTCAGCTTGTTCCAGCAGGTTTACATTTTCGGTTTCTCTATCTATACAGAGTTGATGTACCGATTCAGTTTATAAGCGGAGGTGTGACAGATGATTAAATTCAGAAAGAAATTACTTGCAGTTCTGCTCACAGCCGCAATGCTTATATCGATGAGTTCTGTAGTAGCGTGGTCTGATGAACAGCCCGCAGATGAACAGACAACTCAGACAGAGCAGACAACCGAAGAAGATAATACTTCCGAAGAAGAAGACAGCAAGGACGACAAAAAGGACGAGGAGGATGTTCCCCGTACCGATGAAGAAGGCCTTGCCGAGATGAAGGTTATCGCTGAGAACAGCAATTATAAGCTGTATTTAAACGAAACCACAACAAACTTTGCCATTCAGTCAAAGAGCGACAACTATGTATGGTGGTCCAGTCCTCTAAATGCTGATAAGGACCCCAATGCAAAATCAGCGCAGAAGAAGAACATGCAGTCTCCCTTCTATGTAGTATACGGTGATACTTCAACGCATACTCCCGCAAAGCTGAATGCATACGAAGGCTCGATCAAGAGCAAGAAGTTCGATATTCAAGAAATTGAAAACGGCGTTAAGATCGTATATAAGCTTAACAAGATAGGCGTTGAGCTCCCTATGACAATTACTCTCAGCGAGGATAATGTCAAGGCAACGATCGTAACCTCCGAAATCAAGGAGCATCAGACCGATGATTCCGCAAACATCGTTATTCTTGATATAGGAATCTGCCAGTTCTTTAATGCAGGATCGATGGACGACAACGGTTATATGTTTGTACCCGACGGTTCAGGCGCTATCATCAACTACAATAACAGACGAGTAGATTCTCAGGCATATTACAACGAGGTTTACGGACTTGATACTTCTGTGGGACTGCTTGAGCGTCCTTCAAAGACAGAGCAGGTTTATCTGCCTGTTATCGGCGCTGTAACCTACGGTGATAAGGTTCATCACGGATTTATGGCAATTGCCGAGTCCGGTGACACCTGCGCCTCGGTAAATGCGGCTGTAAGCGAACAGAACTCAACATCCTACAACGATGTATGGTTCGAGTTCAAGGTAAGAAGCGAAGATACCTACTATATGGGTACCCGTAAGCTGAAGGTTTACGAGGAAGGCGCTATAGATCAGCCCGACCTGACTGTTGGATTCTATCCTCTCGCAAAAGAAGATCTTTCGTATGTTGATATAGCAAACAGCTACAGAGACTATCTTATCAACAATATAGGCTTCGGCAAGAATGATGTTGAAATCAAGAACAGCTTTTATCTTGACCTGTTCGGCGGCACGATAAAGACTCAGTCTATTGCCGGCTTCCCTGTAAATATGCAGACAGCGGCTACGACCTATGAGCAGGCACAGGATATAATCAAACAGCTTAACGAGCTCGGCGTTGACGATATCGTTACCACATACAACGACTACAACGGCGCCGGAATAATCGGTCTTATCTCTGCAGGAGTTGACTATTCAGGCACACTCGGCGGAAAAGGCGCTTACAACTCACTGAGCAGTTATGTTGACAGTGTTAACGGAAAGCTGTTCCCCAGTGTAGGCATCACTTATATGAAGGACAGCGGAAACGGTTACTCATATACGCTCAATGCCTGCAAGGCAACAACAAAGGCTTATGCCACAACAAATAACTGGGATATCGCATTCGGTATACCCAATCAGATAAGGCTCGTAACAAAGACAACTCTGTCGCCTTACTACTGGACCGACCTTTACAGAAAGCTGACAGAATCGTTTACACGCGAGAACATCAAGACAATCAGCTTAGGCAATGCAACAACGCTCCTTTACAGCGACTTCAGCCGTGAGAAGTATTCACGCAACGATACGATGAATATTCTTGTTGAAGGCTACAAGAAGTTCAAGGATTCAGGCTTCACGCTTCTTGCAAGCGGAGCAAATGCATACGCCCTTCCCTACATCGATTATCTGACCGATGTACCGGTAACTTCAAGCAACTTCGACCTGTTCGATTATGACATACCCTTCTATGAGATCGTTATTCACGGTTATCTGCCTTACACAACAAAGGCAATAAACGCAAGTGCAAATGCAAGCGATACAATAATGCTCGCACTTTCAACTGCAACACCTATCCACTACGATATGATGTATGCAGATCCTAACGATTTCACAGACAGCGATTACGAAACGCTCTTCTATTCAAACTACAAGGGTTGGCTCGAGCCTTCTGCAAAGGTTTACAAGCTCTATAAAGACGAGATAAGCGAATTTGCAGGACTTAAGATTACCAACTACACCAGAATATCAAATGATGAGCTGGAGACCGAATTTGAAGGCGGAAAGACGATAAGAGTCAACACAAGAGAAATGACGCTTAAAGTCAACGGCAAGGACATCGATCTTGCACAATATGGACTGAAGGGAGAAACAGATGAATAATTCGAATTTCAACCCGAATGAAGAAATTGAAGCAATGAAGACGACCGATGCCGCCGAAATCCCCGAAAACGAGACTGACGCTCAGGCAGTTCCTGCCGCAGAGCCGACAGAGGCAAGCGTTACCGAAGCCGAGACAGAAGCTGTTGCAGATACTGCCGAAGAGGCAGTGCCTGCACAGGTTATTGAAGCTGAGGCTGATGCTCCGGGCGCAGAGCTCGAAGCTGTACCTTCAGCAGACATATCGGCTGCCGAAGCAGCTCTGAACGCTGCAGGTGAAGAGATCGACATCCGTCGTCAGAAACCCAGAAAAGAGCAGAAGATAAAGAAAAGCCGCATCTCTTACGAGAAGAAAAAAGGCCTTTATGGCTACGGCTTCATAGCAATATGGATCGTCGGTTTTATCTATATGTTCCTTATACCGATCATCCAGTCTGCGTGGTACTCTCTGAGCTTCACAGAGCTTGTTACCACGCCCGAACAGATGGAAAAGAGAGGCATGACCTCAGCAGGTATCTATACCGAGTGGAACAACTTCGGTAACTACGAAGAGGCTCTGTTCAAGGATCAGAACTATCTGCCCAAGCTCACCGAGTCACTCGGTGCGATGGTGCCTCAGGTAGTAGTCGTAATGATATTCTCGCTGTTCATCGCACTTCTTCTTAACCAGAAGTTCAGAGGCAGAACACTCGCAAGAGCGGTATTCTTCCTGCCGGTACTGGTAGCGACAGGTCCCGTACTTGCGGTAATTCGAGGAGATATTTCGACAAACGGTATCTCAAGCGGTGAGCAGTTCAGCTCGCTGTTCCAGACCGACCTTGTTGATGAGCTGCTGTCATTCCTCGGTATCTATAACCTGAATGAACAGCTGACCACTACGATACAGACGATAACGAGTGACATCTTCAACCTGTTGTGGAGCGCCGGTATTCAGATTCTGATATTCCTTGCGGCACTTCAGCAGATACCTGTTTCCGCAAAGGAAGCGGCTGCTATGGAGGGTGCAACAGGCTGGGAGTTCTTCTGGAAGATCACCTTCCCGATGATAAGCCCGATGATATTGGCGAACTTGATATACACCGTAATCGATACATTCATCGATTCGGAGAACCCGGTAATGTCACTTGTGCTTGCACAGTCGAGAGCTCTTAAGTACGGCTTGTCCGCTGCGATGGCATGGATCTACTTCCTTATCATTGCGGTTGCACTGGCAATCATAGTCGCGATCGTATCAAGATTCGTATTCTATGAAAATGATTAAGGAGGTGTAGTTGTGAGCGAAAAAGATTTAGAACAGTTCGGTGTTGATGCACAGCAGACTGATGATGCAGCCGCAGCTGCACCTGCCGATGAGGCTACAACCGAGGCAATCGGAGAAGCAATAGCAGAGATAAACGGCGAAGCAGACGCTGCACAGGCTGAGGCAAAAGACGCCGACGCTCTTGAAGTAGGCGTGATCAAGCCCATTCAGACCGGCAAGGCAGAGTCCAAGCGTGCTTTAAAGAAAGCCGAGAAGAAAAAAGCCAAGGAAATGAAGAATATCTACCATGTGAGCAACTGGCAGATAATCAAGAATTACCGTAACTACAACGCACAGGAAAGAAAGCACTACAAGTACATCTTCCGCAGAAGAATAACCGATAAGGTTTGGCCTGTATTCCGTTTCCTTATCCTGTTCGGACTGGGCTTCGTAATTCTGTACCCCATGCTCTATATGCTTTCTACAGCGATAAGACCTCAGGCAGAAATGACTGACCCGTCGGTAATGTGGATACCCAAAGAGGTAACCTTCAACAACTTCGTTGTAGTATGGCAGGCAATGGACTTCCCGAAGGTACTTTTACAGACGGTACTTATAAATGTCGTATGTTCGATGATACAGGTCGTTACCTGCGGTATAACCGGTTACGGCTTTGCACGATTCAAGTTCAAAGGCCAGGGACTCCTGTTCGGTCTGGTAATACTCCAGATCATCGTTCCCGTTCAGATCATACTGATACCCCTTTATATGCAGTTCAGATTCTTCGATATATTCGGAATCATCAAGCTGTTCACAGGCAACGCAGTTAACCTTGTAAGTACGCCTATGGCACTTTATTTACAGGCGTTCTTCTGCAACGGTATCAGAGCAGGCTTATTCATCCTTATCTTCAGACAGTTCTTCAGAGGACTGCCCAAGGAGCTTGAAGATGCCGCTTATCTTGACGGCTGCGGACCTTTCATGACATTTATCAGAGTAATGGTGCCCAATGCAAAGACATCATTCCTGACCGTATTCATCTTCTCTATCGTTTGGTACTGGAACGACTCTTATGTAACGGGTATGTTCTTCAACGATCCTTATACGATAGCTATGGAGATCGATAAGCTCGGAACCACCGTAATGAAGTTCCTCACCGGTGAAGTCAACGGTATGGCGAGCGACTACCTCGTATATATCGAGGCAGGCTGTCTTATGTCGTTGCTGCCGATACTCATTATGTACATCATACTGCAGAAGCAGTTCATTGAAGGCGTTGAGCGTTCAGGTCTTGCAAACTGATCTGCAAAAAGTCAATACAAATCAAGGCGTACCTTCGGGTGCGCCTTTCAGCTTGTCGGAAAAGTTTATGTTTTGAAATAGTAAAGCAAGCTTTAGAACTCTAACTGCTAATCGCTACTAACTTTTGCTGTTTTAAGTGCTTCTCCAAATATGCTATCACAAACTATGAAATACGACTTTACACCAACCTGTAGCTTGAGGCACTATCCCAACCTACTTTCTGCGTAAGCAGAAAGCAATATGTCGAGGGTTAAAACTGCGCAAGCAAACGCAAAAGGTGACTATCGTATACGCTATTGCTAAGTGGCACTCTCGTCGAAACGAGTTCCGCTTATTCCGATTTTT
>JAEDNF010000124.1 GCA_016302655.1 Oscillospiraceae bacterium
ATTACTGTGCTTTCTTCTTTTTCTTTGCCTGCTTTGTAGCCATAAATGCGTCGAGCTTTTTCTGCGTTTCGGTCATATGGTTACGCACGGCGGTAATTTCGCCCGTGTACTTGTTGAACCATTCAACATCCGCTTCTTTCGGCTCTTCCTGAAGAAGTATCGCCTGAACCAGCGCAGACTGCGAACGGGAACGCTTCCTTTCTATCTCTTGTATCGTAGCACGGCATTTTTTGATTTCTTTGAGGTACTTTCTTTTCTCAAACATAATCCATTCTCCTGTATTAAAATCAGTTGCCCAGTTTATTTATCGAATCAACGATTTCCTTTGCCTCGTCATAGCCCTTATCCAGATGGTCGGCAATATCGTGAAGTGCCTTTGAGCTGTCAGCAAGTTTTTCACGCATCTGACTCGGATATTTTACAAAGCAATAATGAAGCTCGTTTATTATCTTCTGCTTTTCGGTGTAGTCGTCTATCAGAAATATTATCGATCTTGCCGCACCGAGATCGGACAGCACCATATTGTAGTGCAGGTCGTAGTCGGTCTGCTTTTCGTTATACTTGTCTATTTCTTCTGCCGCAAGAAGAATGTTCTCTTCATACCGGTCAATATATTCAAGACGGTTCATACGGCATTGGTCAAAGTAAAGCCCTGCAAAGACGAAAACGGCAACAACTGCGGCAAGCGCAATAAAGATAGCTGTAACCATCTTTGCTTTCATTATTTTTTCCTGATTCATACCTGTGACCGCCTCCTTTATTCGTCTGAGCCGTCATCGCTTTTATCCTTTATTTCGGGGACATAGCCCTGCTCTTTCAGCTTTTCTTTTTCTTTATCTATTGCCTCACGGATAAGCCTCTGCTTTTCTTCCTCTTTTCTAAGTTCCTTTTCTTCTTTTGAAGAAGAAACTACCTTTGCGATAGTCCGCACCTCGTATATTGCCGCAACGCTCATAAGTACGATTATCACAAGCAAAACAAGCTTATTTACGGATGAAAACGAGCTTATTAGTCGTAATAATCTCGACTTGCCCTCATATCTGCCTATTATCATATCGGCAGATACCTCCGTATCGTCTTCGGTCTTGTTTGCGTCGCCCTTAGTGACAAAACTGCCGTCGGGCAATATGCGTACTATCCTGTGAGTATTGGGCATACCGTATATTTTGCTGTCCTTTGAATAAAAGCAGATTATGTCGCCCGCTTTAAGCTTTGCCGTATCGGTTTTTCTGACGATGATATAATCGCCCTCGCTTATAGACGGCTCCATACTGCCGCTGACGACTTTAAGCACGCTTGTGCCGAAAACTTCAGCTACCCTGCCGCTTGCAGAGCAGATCATTATATACACCGTAAGCGAAATTATTACGGCAAGCACCGCAGCTAATGTAATCAGCATGATTCTTTTTACCGTTTTCAAAACCCTGCTTTTGTTCTCAGCCATTGGCGGTTGCCTTTCTTAATCGTCTTTTCTTATCTTTCTTATCAGCTTTGTGAAGATGCTTACATGGTACTTTCTGAAAATCGCACGCATCTTCTTGTCATAAGCTCTCTGCTCTCTGCCTGTCCGCTTTGGCGGCATCTGTGCAGGCATAACATATACCTTTTTGCGCTTTTTGCCGAATTTACGCTTGAAGAAGTTTTTGATTCTCTGACGGCGTGTAGGACAATACTTTGAGTAAAGTACCTGCATCTGCTGTGCTTCTTCCTTATCACGCTGAGCCTGCTTCTTAGCTTCTGCCTCTTTTGCAATTCGCTCAATGAGCATGGGATTGTCGGAGTCGCCCTCTCTTATTACCTTGCCGTCCTTTCTGATAAGAGAAATAATACGGCATATCTTACGCCTGATAACATGGAAAGGCGTTTTTGAATACTCGGCATATATCTCGTCAAAGCTCTTGCTTTCAAGCTCTGTACGCATTTCTTTGAGCTTTGCGGCACGCTCGGCTTCTCTTTGTTCACGCTCACGCTGCTTCTTTTCTTCTTCTGCCTTCTTGGCGGCTTTTTCGGCTTCGAGCTTTTCCATCTCGTCGCCTATCATTCTGCCAAGCTCCGCCTTTTCGGCTTCCTGTCTTTCTCTTTCCTCCTGCTCGGCTTTTTCTCTTTCTATGCGCTCTTTTTCAAGGCGCTCGGCTTCTTCTTTTGCACGGCGCTCTTGTTCAAGGCGTTCCTTTTCAAGACGCTCTTTTTCGAGTCTTTCTTTTTCAAGGCGCTCTGCCTCTTCTTCGGCACGAAGCCGCTCTTCCTCAAGCCGTCTTTGCTCTTCTATGCGGCGCTGTATCTCTTCCTGTCTTCTTTGCTCACGCTCTTCTGCTTCGAGCCGTTTCTGCTCTTCGAGCTTGAAGTGGCAGGTCTCTATTTCAATTATCTTATCTATCTGGGACAGTATCTCGTCGCTGTCGGAGGGCAGTTTTTCCGTATCCTGTTTCTCTGTATCCTGCGGCTTTTCTTCTATGCCGAATGAAAGGTTATAGCCTTCGGTATCGGTTCTTTCAAGCTTACGCACAATTCTCGGAGAGGCGGCTCTGCTCTGTTTTGTTTTTAGTACCTCAGCAGGTTTGTCGTTTTCCTGCGTGAAAGTCCTGAACAGCAGGAAGTTCATAGAGATAAGGCTGTAAAGGTTCTCGATATAGGTCTGATCGGGCTTCTGCGCCGTATCGGATACATCTATCTCATAACCTACCTTGTCATAGCTCTCGATAAACTGCCACAGCACAAGGCAAGCCTTAAGGTCTACATTCTTCATAATTGCGTTTGTACGCATAACAGGCGGGCGGATATAGTTCGCTCCCATCTGCTGACAGAACTGCGACGCCTTGTAGCTTTCTACTATCTCACGGATCTTCTCGACTCTTTCCCACATTGTAGAGCCGTTTTCGTTGGTCGTTTCAAGAGAATCGACAGTTTCTATCTTAAGGCTCATTTTCATACGGCTGCCGCTTCCCGAGTCCATTGCGGTATTGTACTCCATAGCGAAAACCTCTTCGTTTGCAGAGGCTTCCTTAAGCTTAGAGTATCTGCTGTTTACAAATATGTAAAGGCGGTCGATAAGGGTGTTTACAAACTTGTTTTCGTATGTAAGAAGGCTTTCTTCCTTATGAACATTCAGCACCTTTGAGGGAGTTATCTTTCCTGTTGTCGGATCGATGCTTTGTATAAGGTCGGTATGCTGTGCAAGATGCTTTACCGAGTCTACCGTGATTTTTTTGGACAGAGCTATCGGCACTACCTCTTCTACATTGACAATGGTTTTTCGGGGATTTCTTATAACATTGTCGATATATACAAGTCCCGTTTCGATAGCTTCGACCCAGCTTTGCTCGATAGCTTTGGTCATCAGCTTATGATTGAGAGCTATACTGCTTCGGCTGTGAGAAAGCATAGAGCGAAAGCTGTCATACAGCTCGTCTTCGCCGAGCTGTTCCAGCAAATCTTTGAAATTGTTATACCATTCGCTGTAGTATTCGCTCACTTTCTTCCCACCCGTCACTGCACAAAAAGTGCATTATTCGGCAATTCCGCTTTATGCGGCTATGCCGTTAAAACAGCTTCTGAAGCCGTTCGAGATATGCAATAGACTCCTTCATGGAGTTTCTGCCGAATGATCTTTGCAGATATACGCAAAGATCCTTTAATTCATCTCTCAGCATTGCAAGGTTAAGAGATTCAAACTTTCTGAAAATCTTTGTTGCAAGAACATAGTCCACGCCGTCAAGCTCTTCGCCGCCGCAGGCAACATACACAGGAACAAACAGGTTCATCTGCTTTAAGATACGGTTACCGAAAGCGACTCTCAGCTTCTCTATTACCCAAAGGTCAAGCTGCTGTATCTTTTTCAGCGTGTCCTGGCTTATCGGGTACATTTTAAACGCTTCGTTGAACAGCTCGTTCAGATGGCTGAAGCTTAAGTTCATCGGAGGCGTGTCGGGAGCGTCAAAGGCTATTCCCTTTGCGTCAAGGTTTATCGGCTGAGCACGGTCGTATACCTTATCGGAAATTGCAAATGTAGAGTCATCGTTGTTCGCTGTACCGATATACCATATATTCTGCGGTATCTTAAGCATACCCTTGTCAAGATTTTCGGGGTCGGTGCTCCATACATTAGGCACAAGGTCGAGCTTCCATTCGTCCGCATTGGGCATTTCGAGTATTGACAGCATTTCCGCAAAATAATACTCAACTCGTGCTATATTCATTTCGTCAAGAAGTATGAAGTTTACATCATCGTTGTATGACGATGAATAAATTCTCTTCAGCACTTCCGTTTCGTTAAAGTTCTTTGTAAATTCGTTGAAGTAGCCGAAAAGCTCGGTACGGTCACGCCATGACGGCTGAACCGACGCTATAGTGGTATCTCTCTGCAGAAATTTACCGAAGGAGTAAGGCAGTGAGGTTTTACCTGTACCGGAGATACCCTGCAGGATAATAAGCTTTGTTGAAGCCATACCCGCAATAAAGAGCCTTATCGTCTTTATGTCGTAGAAAAGGTGCATACGGGAGCAGGCGAAGTTTCTGTACGCCTCGCATATTCCCGACAGCGTGATATCGTTGTTGTATTCGGGAGCAATATAGTTCTTGTAGAAGTTATCAACCTCAATGAGCTTGGAGAATCTGATATCATTTGTATGAACGATACCGTCGTTTGAAGCCACGAGTTCGCCTTCACCGCCTGCCTGCTCAGGCAATGCGGCAGTACCTGTGCCAGTCTGCTGATATGCGAATGAACCGGGCATAGCGGCGGCTTCTCCGGGAACAACGCCTATCTGAGCCACCTTCATCGCCATAATTTCGTCTTTTTCTTTTGTAAGGCGGAGTACCTGTCTTTGCAGAGTTCCAAGCTCCTCGATGATATCCTCATCGCTTACTATCGAATGTCTGAAGCGGATGTATTTTCTTATCAGCAGTATAATAAGGAATATTGCAAGAATAAAAATCGCCGCAACGATAATAACGGACAGTATGGCAAGTATCCAGTCAAAAACGCCGAAATCAACGGAGTAATCGCCGAATATTTTTATGTATTCACCTATGTTGAATATCTGTATCAATCCGTCCCAAAGTCCTCTGAATATCGATTCAAAGCCTTTCAGTATTTCGGATATGAAAACAAAAAACCATTTCAAAAAGCCATTCATGCCGTTATTACTCCCCGTGTTTATGACGAATATAAGATAATAGCTTATTCGTCT
>JAEDNF010000125.1 GCA_016302655.1 Oscillospiraceae bacterium
TCTTTAATATTATTATAGTTGCTCTTTGTTAACTGAGTATTTAGTTAAGGAAATCGAGGAATGAGAAGTTATATACCCAGCTGAACGCAAACGACTTGTTTATCGTCATCTCGTTGAGGAATATGAGAGTATTATTTGTAACAGCGGTTGCCATATGTGCAACGATAACGATTATGAATACTATCACAAGTCCCTCGACCAAGCCCAGCACTCCGCCGAGCAATGAATTCAGCTTTCCTATCAAAGGCAGTTTGTTCACTATCGAAGTTGCCTTGATGATAACAGAAAGAACAATCAGAATAAGGAAGAACAGTATGATGAACACTATCGTTCTTACGGGGACAAGCACTATAGGCTTTGCAACATTGTCAAGCACAGCCTTGCCGGGATTGCCCGATGACTCAACCACGCTGATAACAACCTTGTTTACCATTCCGTTATCGATATCTTCAATAGTCTTGCCTTCAAGTCCCAGAGCAGGAACAGCCTCAGCAACCTGTTCTATCAGTTCGTTAACGCTGTCGGCTACTTCTGAGTTCTTTACATTCTGAGCAAGCACTTCTGTGAGAATCACATTTTCTATACCGTGCTTTTCAACATCGTTTTCGTATATCTGCACTGTGCCGAGATTGATATGCGAATAATCAACTTCGGAGCTGTCAAGACCGATCGATGAAAGGTCTATCTTGCTGATGCCTGTCTTACTGAGGTCAACATTGCTCAGATCAACCGTTATCTTGCCTGCATTGTCTGGCTTTTGCTCCATAAGCTTGTCAAGAGATTTTCCGTTGACTGTAGCCTTGTCCATCTCAACCTTGCCGAGCTGTGTTACCACATTGTCGCCAAGCGCATCATTGACAGTTTCGGAGATAGTCTGCTCAAGCGGCTTGCTGATAAAGCCGTCATATATCCATCCCGCTACTCCGTCGCTGATAAGAAGTGCCGCCACAAACGATACTATTATTGCGGCAAGGCTCAGCACCATACGAATAAATCCACGCTTCGCACCAATAAATATAAGTCCTGCAAGCACAGCCGCAAGTATTACATCATAAAACCAGAAAAATTCAGTTCCCATCTTTACCCTTTCCTTTCTTCATCACAGGCTTATGCTGTTTAATTTGTCATATCCCATAAGCACTGCCGAGTTTCCGACATATATAAAGTCCGAATAGCTGTCGTCAAGCAGAGTATCCGATACCGCTTTAAGCTGTGAGTCATACACTTTTAAATGCGTTTCGGTAAGCACTGTGACTTTGCCGTCTTTTACACCCACGCTCTTTATACCGGTATCAGCCGCTATGCTTGCTACCGCCTCACACTTGCTGTCTAAAAGTACAAGAACATTTCCGTCATCGGTATAATCATCAAATACGAATGCTGTCATATTGCCTGATGTATCAAAGCATCGTACCGAGCCGGAATATTTATAATTACCTTTCTGATTGCCGCTTTCGCTATCGTAAGAAATGATCTCGCTGTCGCCTGTCACGGTCACAGTATCGCCGCTGACTCTGAGTGCCATTGAAACACAGTCTCCGATAACGGCAGACCATACTTCGCTACCCTCGCCCGAAATATCATATTTTGACAGCTTGGTGACAATATCGCCGCTTTCGGAACACACTCTCGTTATATACAGATATCTGTTATCGTCCGAGAAAGCCGCCTGCATAATATTCTCATCTATGAATCTCTGCGTATACTGCCATTTTCCGTTGCCGTCGTATACATATATTACATTAGAGTATCTTCCGCCCGTTGTCACAACAGCGGTATGCTCCGAACTGCCTAAGAATACCGATACAATAACTTCATCCTGGATAGAAAGATTGTATATACGGCTTGTCTTGTTGAACAGCGAAAAATCATGTCCGCCCTTATCGTATATTACTATACGCTTTGCGTTTGACACCGCCATAGGATTGACATATCCGTGCTGTAAAGCGAATATTTGTCCTCCGTCAGCGCTGTACGAATAAAGATATGTATCGCTGAGAAGAGCGAAGCTGTCCGACATTGAATAAAAGCTGTAGTCCGACCTTCCTGAAAGGTCAATAGGATAGCCGGTACTGTCGGTTGTAGTAGTCGGTATCTTTGAGGCTATTCCTCTCAGCGGTTCAAATATCGTATCACGGAATATCCAGATAGGCACAGCCGCCGCAACTATCACAAGCAGTATGATAAGATTCCTTATCAGCTTTGCTCTCTTTTTCTTTTTTCGGTACAGCGTAACATCGTTTACATCGCTGTTTTTCTGTTCAAGAGGTTTTTTATCGGGTACTTTCATTTAACGCCTCTTTCATTAGTACATCCTTGTCATAAAACACTCTGTTAAGGTACAGTCCGTACGGTTCAACCGTTTTGCCTGCACACTCCCTATCGGGCTCGGAGAGTGCCTTTAAAATATCTTCTTCGGTACGCTTTCCCTCGCTTATATATATCAGCGTACCGACAATTATTCTTACCATATTGTGAAGAAATCCGTTGCCACGCACCGTAATTTCAACAAAATCCCCGTTGCGGTCAACATTAACGGAATATACCGTCCTCACGGTAGAAACAAGATGTTCCTTTGCCTCCGCCTTGCAGAATGCGGCGAAATCGTGAGTTCCTACAAGCAGCTTTGCCGCACTCCTCATCTTCTCGATATCGGGAGTATACGGATAGTGCATTGCCGTATCTGCCGTAAATACATCACGGACAGGGGCGGTGTTTATCCTGTAGACATATTCCTTGCCGCAGCTGTCAAATCTTGCGTGGAAGCTCTCGTCCGCCTCCTCGCAGGATAAAAAAGCTATATCGCAGGGCAAAAGAGCGTTTCCGCCTTTTATAAAGCCCTCGCACGGAATAGGATTATCTGTTCTTACATTGAACACAAAAGCCCTTGCATGAACTCCTGTGTCCGTTCTCGAACAGCCGTTTATCGTGACCTTTTCGCCGAGCAGTACCGAGAGCGTGTCCTCAACGGTCTGCTGAATGCTGTTTGCATTGTTCTGACGCTGATAGCCGTGATAAGCGGTGCCTTTATATGCCATTGTAACTTTAAGATTACGCATATATCAAACTCCGGGGATTACGACATATATATTCATAAGCACGGTAAGCGCTATCATCGCCGCCATGATAAGCACAGCAACGATATCTCTCATACCGAACTTAAGCTGTTTCATTCTTGTTCTGCCCTCTCCGCCTTTATAACAACGGCACTCCATAGCAAGCGCAAGCTCGTTTGCACGCTTGAACGCCGAAACAAACAGCGGTATAAGTACCGGGATAAGAGCCTTCGCCTTTTTAATAAGTCCGCCTGTGTCAAGATTTGCGCCTCTTGCCTTCTGTGCCGACATTATCTTATCCGTTTCTTCTATAAGCGTAGGTATGAATCTGAGCGCAATGGTCATCATCATAGCAAGCTCGTGAACGGGAAAATGCAGTTTCTTAAGCGGTGACAGCAGACGCTCGATCGCATCTGTAAGCGCAATGGGAGAAGTTGTATATGTCAGCAGGGACATTCCGACAATGAGGAATACTATCCTCACCGTCATAAATACGGAAGTTGTGATACCCTCCATATAAATTGTTATAAATCCGAGCTGTACAAGCGGATCGCCCTCACCGTGTATAAAGAATAGGTTCAGTATACAGGTGAAAATAATTATCGGCAGCAGCGGCTTTAAGCTCTTGAATATCAGCTTGAAGCTGATGCCCGACAACATATATACAATCAGCATAAATACACCTGCTGTTAAAAGCGAGCAATAATTGCCTGCGATAAACAGCATAACAACATACGCTATATCCAGCAGTATCTTGAATCGGCTGTCAAGCCTGTGTATTATGGAATTGCCCGGGAAAAACTGTCCTATCGTAATATCCTTCAGCATATCGTTCCTTTGTCCATATACCGCAGAATTCTCTCTTTTGCTCTTTCAACGGTATATATGTCTTTTCCTAAGTCCACACCTTTTTCTCTCAGTCCCATCATTATCTTTGTTATCTGAGGAACATCAAGACCTATATTTATTATCTCGTCCTGCCTTGCAAAAACGCTGTCGGTATCCTCGTGGCAGAACAGCCTGCCCTTGTTCATAACAAGTACCTTATCGGCGTATTTTACTATATCCTCCATCGAGTGAGAAACAAGCAGTATCGTTTTTCCGTATTTCTTATGATAGTCGCTTATCTTTTTAAGCACCTTTTCTCTGCCTATAGGGTCAAGTCCTGCGGCAGGCTCGTCAAGAATGAGTATCTCGGGATCCATTGCTATAACGCCTGCAAGCGCTACTCTTCGCTTCTGTCCGCCCGACAAATCAAACGGCGAACGCTCCAGCAGTTCATCCTTAATACCCATATTTTTTGCCGCCTCACGCACCCTGCGGTCAATATCTTCTTCACTGCATCCCATATTCTTGGGGCCGTAGGCAATATCCTTGTATACGGTTTCTTCAAACAGCTGATGCTCGGAATACTGGAAAACAAGACCGACTTTGAATCTTACCGAGCGTATATCAACGCCCTTGTCCCATATATTCCGGCCGTCAATAATGACCTCGCCGCCGGTCGGCTTTAAAAGCCCGTTAAGGTGCTGTATAAGCGTTGACTTGCCGCTTCCCGTATGGCCGATTATTCCGCAGAATTCGCCTTTTTCTATCTGAAGGTTCACATTATCCACAGCAACCGACTCAAAGGGAGTACCCACGCTGTATTTATAAGTAAGTCCTTTTAGTTCTATCACATTCATTATTTATTCCTTGCTTTTAAGAATATCGTACAGCACCTGTACACATTCTTCTTCATCTATTATATCATCGGGAACATCTATTCCGCTTTTTCTCAGCTCATACATAAGCTCGGTCGCCTGCGGAACATCAAGTCCTACGGACTTAAGAAGCTCTACCTGTGAGAATATCTTCTTCGGTACATCGTCAAGCAGTATCTTGCCTTTATCTATAACAACGACTCTGTCCGCCTTTGCCGCTTCCTCCATATAGTGAGTTATCAGCACTACGGTTATGCCGTGTTCCCTGTTGAGCATCTTTATAGTCGCCATTATCTCTTTTCTGCCCTTAGGATCGAGCATGGCGGTCGGTTCGTCCATTACTATACAGCGAGGGCGCATTGCTATTATACCTGCAATAGCAACTCTCTGCTTCTGTCCGCCTGAAAGCTGGTGCGGCGCA
>JAEDNF010000126.1 GCA_016302655.1 Oscillospiraceae bacterium
ATTCGGGTAAAATAAGTGTAAAATCATCGTTTTGGAGGCGGCGACTGCTTGCAGGAGCCGCCTGTGTTATCCCGTCAATGTCGAAATGAACAAATGGATAGACAGACTGTTGGTATAATCACTTAAGATATTTGTCTGTTGCTCAACAAGCATAAAAAAGTTGATTATTCTATCTTCATGCTTTGCTCCGTCCTCCACTTTTTCGGCGATACTCCATAGATCTTTTTAAACGCCCTGGAGAAATGAAGCTGATTGTCATATCCCACCGCAGTGCTGATATTGCCTACAGAAAGCCGTGTCAGCTTTAAAAGCTCGGTTGCTTTAACCATACGATATCGCAACAAAAAATCCTGTGGGGATTTACCGAGAGATTCTTTGAAAATCTTGCCGAAATAACTTCTGTTCAGTCCGCAAACATCTGCGATATCTTCAACGGTAATATCATTCTGGAAGTTGTGCTCGATAAATACAAGCGCTTCTTGTATGTAGAAATCACGGAGCTTGCTGACATGATTAACTTGTATTCCGGCGGTTGAACGGGTAAGATAGTCAATAAATAAATACAGATGTCCCATAAGATGAAATGGAGATGAGCTGCCGTTTTCGGCAATATAGTTCATCTCTCTCATCATTTCTTCCCGTAAATCCTTTGAGCGTGCTCTATAAACAGGATTGTCGGGTGAAAATCCCGAAGCTTCTACTACAGCCTTTGCACGCAGTCCGTCGAATTCTATCCAGACATATTCCCATGGCATATCCTTATCGGCTACATAAGTTGTTATCTGATTGGGAAAAATCATAAAGCCCTGCATACTTTTTATATTATATTCCTTTGTATTTCCGTCGCTGTCATATGAATAAAGAACCCCGGTGCCCGAAATTACATAATGAAACAAGTAATGGTTTCTTGCGGCAGGGCCAAAGGAATGGGCAGGTGAGCATTTCTCCCGACCGAATTGAAAAAGGCTTAAGTCAAAAAACTATCATTTGGGAATACAGAGAAGAGCAAATCGTTCATAGTGTACCTCCAACATATAGCAAAAGAAAAAGTTAATATTTTTTATCAGTATAACACAAAATATACCCTAATGCAACTGCATTTTCATTAATGCATTGAAATATCGAAAAATGGTATATAACTGCTGTTTTTTAGTGATTTACAGAATGCATAATGGTATGATATTCTATAGGCAAGAGATAAAACCGCTTAAAAAGGGAGGTAATTCAATATGAGAAAAGGTAAGGTTGCAATTTCGCTTGTGGCTGCCGCAATACTCACTTCAACGTTACTTTCAGGCTGTTCGGCAGACAGCTCACAGCAGGGAGTAACCACCGTCACAATGCTCCAGTACAAGCCTGAAGCAGTAAAGGCATTTGAAAAGATTGAAAAGCTTTTCAACGATACCCACGATGATATTCAGCTTAAAATCGAATCTCCGAACGAGGCGATGACCGTACTCAAAACCCGCCTTATCAGAGAAGATTACCCCGACATTGTCGGCATCGGCGGAGATATGAACTACTCTAACTTCCTTGACGCAGACTTATTTGAAGATATTTCCGACATAGAGATAATTGACACAATAAATCCGGCATACAGTAAAATGGAAAAAGAGCTTGAGCTTATACCGAAAGAAGGAGTTTATGCCCTGCCTTATGCGGCGAATGCGGCAGGAATACTCTACAACAAGGATATGTTTGAGCAGAACGGCTGGGTAATTCCTGAGACCTGGAGTGAATTTATTTCCCTTTGCGACAAAATAAAGGCAAGCGGTACTAATCCGCTTTATCTCGGATATAAGGACACCTGGACCTGTCTTGCACCCTGGAATGCGCTTGCAGTAGGACTTGCCCCCTCTGATGTCTGCAGTAATGTAAACGCAGGAAAGACTACATTTGCGGCAGAATACCCTGAGGTAGCCGAGAAAATAAAAGTTCTGCTGGATTATGCTGAGCCTAACCCTTATGCGTACAGCTACAATGACGCTTGCACAGCCTTTGCAAGAGGACAGTCGGCGATGTACCCGATCGGCAGTTACGCAGTGCCGCAGATACTTTCGGTTAATCCCGATATGAACATTGATTCGTTTACATTCCCTGCAAACGAAAATGAAGAGGATAATGTGCTTAATTCCGGTATTGACCTTCATTTCTCGGTAATGAAAAACACCAAGAATAAGGAAGCCGTATATGAAGTTCTCCGTTTCCTGTTCAAAGACGAAACGGTTCAGATATATCTTGACGAACAGGGCGGAATCCCCTGTAAGCAAGGCGACTTCGAGCTGTCTAAGTTCCTTAACGGAATGGAAAAGTATATCAGGGAAGGCAGAATGTCCGACTACCAGGATCACCACTATCCCAGCGAGATGAGCGTTGATGCGATGATACAGACTTATTTGATGGACAAGAGCGATAATGCTGCGGAGCTTTTCCTTGAACGCTTCGACAAGGAATGGGTAAGATACAACCGGGACCTTATCGCACGGGTACAAAAATACGAGGAGGAACATAAATGAAAAGTAAAAAAGTATTATCAAGACGAATGACCTTTATACTGATGCTGGCTCCTGCGCTTATTCTCTTTATCGTATTTAACACGATCCCTCTGATAACAGGCACTATGTACAGCTTTACAAATTACAAAGGATACGGAAGCTTTGAGTTTGTAGGTCTTCGCAATTATATAGACCTGTTCAGCGACACAAGAGTCTGGAATTCCTATCTGTTCACATTCAAGTACGCTATTGTAGGAACACTGCTTGTAAATGTAATCAGTCTTGTGCTTGCTATGGGACTCAACAGCAAAATAAAAATGAAAAATACCCTCCGTGGAGTATATTTCCTGCCGAATGTTCTTGGCGGCTTGGTAGTAGGCTATATTTTCAGTTTTATCTTCACATATATAATCCCTGCAGTTGGCTCTGCACTCAATATCGGTTTTCTCGAAAACAGTATACTTGCCAGCGAGGAGTACGCATGGATAGGCGTTCTTGTAGTCGGCGTATGGCAGTCGGTAGCTATGAATACAATTATCTACATTTCGGGACTGCAGACGATTCCAGGGGATATATATGAGGCAGGAATGATTGACGGCGTTACCCCGTGGCAGAAGTTCAGACATCTCACTCTGCCGATGCTTATGCCGTTTGTTACAACAAACCTCGTCCTCAGCACCAAGAATATGCTTATGGTATTCGATCAGATCATGGCGTTGACAAAGGGCGGACCTGCACAGAGTACCGAGTCCATTTCCTATCTCATCTACAAGAACGGTATGGATGGAGGACAGTTCGGCTTCCAGAGCGCAAACGCAGTTATGTTCTTCGTAGTGATTGTTGCTATATCCATTTTCCAGATGGTTATTACAAATAAAAAGGAGGAGCAGTTATGAGTGATAAGATGACAGGTGTTGCAAACACAGTTGAAGCAGTAACAGGCAATATTCCCTCCAAAAAGTCGAGGATAAGCAAGAGTAAGGTTTCCTCCGCCATAATAACCGCTTTTCTGATAATCGGATGTTTTACTATCCTTTTCCCGTTGTATATGACTATCATCATAGCGTTCAAATCCCCTGCGGAGATGACCAATGATATCGGGGGAGCACTGAGTTTTCCCCAGAGCTTCAGCTTTGACAATTTTGCGGAGGCAATAAGAGTAACCGACTTCTGGCACTCGCTCGCAAACAGCGTTATTATTACGGGCGCATCCATTGTTCTCTCAATAATCATTCACTCAATGGCAGGCTATGCCATCGGCAGAAATATGAAGCGTAAGAAGAGCTTCAGGCTGATATATTTCTATATTGTAAGCGGTATGTTCGTTCCCTTTGCAATACTTATGATGCCCCTTGTAAAGCAGACTGCCATACTGGGACTTGACAATATGTTCGGCGTAATAATTCTCTATACAGTATTCTATATGCCGATGAATGTCATGCTTTACAGCGGATATATGAAGAATATTCCGCTTGCTATGGAGGAGGCGGCAGATATTGACGGAGCTTCGGCATGGCGCACCTACTGGACAATAATTTTCCCGATGATGAAGCCCATGCACGCAACCGTAGCCGTTCTTACTGCTCTGGGAACATGGAACGATGTTATGACGCCTCTCGTTATTATGTCAGGCTCCGAAAACACCACTCTGCCCCTTGCACAGCTTAATTTCCAGACGCAGTTCGGTACGAACTACAACCTTGCCTTTGCTTCATATCTGTTGGCTTTGCTTCCTATCGTGATATTATATCTGATTTGTCAGAAGCAGATAATCGGAGGCGTTGCAAACGGCGCAGTAAAGGGTTGATATACGATTATTTCCCCTGCCGTACGGCAGGGGAAAACATTAGCTGACGCATTGAAAGGAAAATACTGCTATGAAAATACAGAATAAAATAATGCTTATAACATACGCAGACAGTATGGGCAAAAACATCAAGGAACTTCACGGAGTTCTCGATAAACACTACAAGAAGGCTGTAGGCGGTGTTCATATTCTGCCGTTTTTTCCGTCGTCTGCCGACAGAGGTTTTGCACCTATGAGATATGATGTTGTAGACGAGAGGTTCGGCACCTTTTCCGACATTGAGAAGATGGGCGAAGAATACTATCTTATGTTCGATTTTATGGTCAATCATATCTCGGCGAGTTCGGAGTATTTCAAGGATTTTCTGCTTAAAAAGGATAATTCCGAATACAAGGATATGTTTATCCGTTATAAAGATTTCTGGGAAAACGGAGAACCTACCCCTGAAGAAACGGACATTATTTACAAACGCAAGCCGAGAGCGCCTTATATAGAAGCCAAATTTGCCGACGGCACAACAGAAAAGGTATGGTGCACTTTCTGCGAGGAGCAGATAGATCTTGATATAACAAAGGACACAACCAAGAAATTCATATCAGACACCATCCGTGAGATGTGCCGCAGAGGCGCTTCGATAATAAGACTTGACGCTTTTGCCTATGCAGTTAAAAAGGCGGGAACAAGCTGCTTTTTTATCGAGCCGGATATATGGGAGCTGCTTTACGATATAGAAAAGATCGCTTGTGAGGGCGGAGCAGAGATACTTCCCGAGATACACGAGCATTACACAATCCCTATGAAAATTGCGGACAAGGGCTTCTGGATTTACGATTTTGCTCTGCCTG
>JAEDNF010000127.1 GCA_016302655.1 Oscillospiraceae bacterium
ATGGATTATACATTCAACACCCCGTCCGATCCGCTCCGCTCGGTTGACTGCGTAAAGCAGAGATGCGAGCTTATAAAAAAGAATCTTGAAATAATGAACAAGTAATCATACTGCCCCCGATGGAATATTCGGGAGCAATTTTACAGGTAAAATATGAATAAGGAATGGTCTGAGCTTAACAAGAAAATGCAGATGTTACTGCGGAAAAAGGATACTTTTAAAGACGGAATAAGCGTATGCCTTGAACTTAGAAACACGCTTTCGGATGCTGTGGAAAGGCTGTGCGGAAAGCTGAACAATGAGCAGTACAGTCTTATGCCGTATCCTGATGCAAACGGGTATCACTGCAAAACTATTGCGTATTCAATATGGCATACGGCAAGAATTGAGGATATTACGGCTCATATGCTGATTTGCGGTGATGAACAGGTTCTGTTCAGAGATGATTATTTAAAGGCTACCTGCTCCCCTATAATCACAACAGGAAACGAACTTGTAAGAGATGAAATCACTGCGTTTTCACAAAGTCTGAATATTTCGGAATTATTGCGGTATGCGGCTAATGTGAAGGCAAGTACAGATGAGCTTTTATCAAGGCTGAGCATTGAAGATTCAAAGAGAAGGTTCTCAAGTGACGATAAGGAACGTGTGATTGCTTCAAAGAGCGTAAGTGAGGACAAAAATGCCGTCTGGCTGATAGATTACTGGTGCGGTAAGGATATCGCAGGGATAATCAAAATGCCGTTCACAAGGCACCTTATCATGCACATTGAGGCGATGATGAGAATAGCCGGTAAAATCGGGATTGAAATATGACAACACAAAAAAGCCGATGATTTCTCATCGGCTTTACTTGTGTTGTATCGTTAGTCGTAATCGTGCTTATTATACACCGTACTTAGCTGTGCTTACCTTAACGCCGGGGCCCATTGTAGAAGAAACTGTACAGCTCTTCAGATATGCGCCCTTTGCAGCTGCAGGCTTAGCCTTAACTATAGCGTCCATAAGTGCGTTGAAGTTCTCTTCAAGCTTATCCTTACCGAATGAAGCCTTACCTATGGGGCAGTGGATTATGTTCGACTTGTCAAGACGGTACTCAATCTTACCTGCCTTAGCATCAGCAATAGCCTTTGCTACATCGGGAGTAACTGTACCTGCCTTGGGGTTAGGCATAAGTCCGCGAGGACCGAGAACCTTACCGAGACGGCCTACAACGCCCATCATATCGGGAGTTGCGATTACTACATCGAAATCCATCCAACCGTCTGTGATCTTCTTAACTGTATCATCGTCAGCAACATAGTCAGAACCTGCGTCGATAGCTGCCTGGATCTTATCGCCCTTAGCGAATACCAGTGTACGAACAGTCTTACCTGTACCGTTGGGCAGTACAACTGCACCTCTTACCTGCTGGTCAGCGTGACGAGAGTCAACACCAAGTCTTACATGAAGCTCAACAGTCTCATCAAACTTTGCCTTAGCTGTCTGGCAAACTAAGTCGAGAGCTTCGCCGGAATCGTATGCTTTTGTGCTGTCGATCAGCTTTGCGCTGTCAACATATTTCTTACCTTGTTTCATTCATTATCCTCCTTGTGGTATAACGGAAATTATCCTCCCACCGTCTTAATTAGTCAACTACCTCGACACCCATTGAACGGGCTGTACCTGCGATCATAGACATAGCAGCTTCGATAGAACCTGCGTTTAAGTCACGCATCTTAGTTTCTGCAATCTGCTGAACCTGAGCCTTGGTTATCTTTGCAACCTTATTTCTGTTGGGCGTACCCGATGCTGTTTCAATTCCGCATGCCTTCTTGATAAGAACGGCAGCAGGCGGAGTCTTTGTAATAAATGAAAAGCTTCTGTCAGCGTAAACTGTGATAACAACAGGAATGATAAGACCTGCGTCATTCTTTGTGCGCTCATTGAATTCCTTTGTGAACGCCATGATATTTACGCCGTGCTGACCTAAAGCCGGACCAACCGGCGGAGCCGGTGTTGCTTTGCCGGCAGGAATTTGTAATTTTATAAATCCTGTAACCTTCTGAGCCATTTTACTCAACCTCCAATAAACAATTAGAACTTAATATTCGACTTTTTGTACAGCGGATATTTCAACCGTTGCAGGTGTAGGTCTTCCAAACATGGAAACCGTAACCGAAGCAGTACCGTTCTCTTCGTCGATAGAATCAACCGTGCCTTCAAAGCCTTCAAGAGAACCCGATACGATCTTTATCGTATCGCCTACTGCAAATGAAATCTCTGCGACCTTCGTCGTAACTCCGAGGTTCTTTACCTCTTCGTCTGTCAGCGGAATCGGTTTCGATCCGGGGCCTACAAAACCTGTGCAGCCTCTCGTGTTACGGCAGATGTACCATGACTCGTCGGTCAGTACCATCTTTACATATACATAACTCGGGAATAGCTTGCTCTCATAGGTTTTTGTCTTGCCGTCGTGTTCCTCAACCACTGTTTCGGTAGGAACCATAACTTCTTCGATTAAATGGTGCAGGTTGTTGTTGTCAACAATTTTCATTATATTGTTGGCTACCTTGTTTTCATAACCGGAATAGGTATGGAGAATATACCATTTTGCCTCAGACATTCCTTAGTCCCTCCTACTTGAAAAATACTTAGCCTGTAACACTCATACCGAGCGCTAATCTGAGCAGAGTAGCGAACAGAGTGTCAAGACCCCAAATACAGATACCTGATACTATCAGGGTAACCAGTACGACAACAGTGTTGTTGAAGACCGATTTCTTACTTGGCCACACAACTTTTTTGAACTCAGACTTGAGATCTTTGAAGTACTTTACGATGGATTTTTTAGGCTTCTTTGAAGCTGCAGCCTTTTTGCTGTTCTTCTCGTTGGCCTTTTTTGCTTTCGCTTCTGCTTTTGTCAAGCTTGCATCTTTAGCCATCATAAACCTCCTTACTTAGTTTCCTTGTGTGGAGTATGCTTCTTGCAGAACCTGCAGTACTTGTTCATTTCAATTCTGTCAGGATCGTTCTTCTTGTTTTTCTTGGTGTTGTAGTTGCGCTGTTTGCACTCAGTACACGCAAGGGTAATTTTAACTCTCACTTTCGGCACCTCCTATTTTTTTGCCCGTAAGGGCTTTAGCCTCCCTCGTGTCTGCAGACTTATTCTACAGCAGGGTTATTCGTCCTTAAAAAAAGGCACAAAAAAATAAACCCCTATTGAGGTACTATAATCATACCACATTACAGTACATTTGTCAATAGGAGTTTATAAATTTTTTGCATTTTTCTTGCCGTAAGCAACAGCTACTTCAGTTTGAAATAAAGCAGCAGCTGAAATGCGGCAAGAGCCGCCAGAAGCATAAGCACAACTACCTGTGCCGCTCCCCACGAGGGCATTCTCAGTATTACAAGCAGACAGCCAGCCGCAAGAACTGCGGCATTGATAAGAAAACGCCTGTTGCCGCCCTGCCCTGCTCTTTTGAACGGGCTTTTTACCTGCTTATTCATTCTCTGACTGTATACGCTTAGCCATAAGCGTATTCTTCATAAGCATAGCTATAGTCATAGGACCTACGCCGCCCGGCACGGGGGTTATGTATGAGCATTTAGGCGCTACCTCGTCATACTTTACATCTCCGCACAGCTTGTTTTCTGCATTGCGGTTCATACCTACATCTATTACTATTGCTCCGTCTTTTACCATATCGGCAGTTACAAAATCTGCTCTACCTACAGCGCTGACAAGTATATCGGCTCTGCGGCAGACTTCGGCAAGGTCCTTTGTTCTTGAATGGCAAATCGTCACCGTTGCGTTCTCATGGAGAAGAAGCATTGCCATAGGCTTTCCTACTATGTTGGATCTGCCGATAACTACGCACTCTTTTCCCTCAACCTTTGTTCCGGTGCTGTGTATAAGCTCCATTACGCCTGCAGGAGTGCAGGGTAAGAACGCATAGTTGCCTATCATTATTTTACCTACATTTACCGCATGGAATGCGTCAACATCTTTAAGAGGAGATATAGCTTCTATCACTTTTTCTTCGTCAAGATGTGAAGGAAGCGGAAGCTGACAGAGAATACCGTTCACTTTGTCATCGTTATTCAGCGTATCGATAAGCTCAAGCAGCTGTTCCTGTGTTGTATCTTCGGGAAGTGCGTATTCGTATGACTTGATGCCGCATACCTCGCACGCCTTCTTCTTATTGTTTACATATACACGGCTTGCCTGATTGTTTCCTACTATTATTACAGCAAGTCCTATCTCTAGTCCGTCACGCTCGATCTCGGCACGGATCTGTTCTTTTACGCTTGCAGATACTGCTTTTCCGTCGATTATGTTCATTCTTTATTCCTCCTGAGATTTATCCGCCGATCCATCGGTCTCTTCCGTTTCTTCATCGGGATTCGGTGTTTCTTCGGGTGTTACGCTGTCCTTTTCTTCGGCTTCTTGCGTATCGTCAGACTTTTTATTATCAGAGTCTGCATCTTCGTTCTCGGAAGATTGTTCGTCATCATCCTCGACAAGAATGCTGGGAGCTGATTCGCCTGCCTGCTTCATCGCCTTCTTTGCCTTTGCCTTTTCTTCAAGCATCTTCTGACGGGCATAGTATGCTTCGTTCTTCTCCTTGCAGGCTATCGAATCCTTATACATTACATAGCCTTTTTTCTTAGTCTTTGTCAGCTTGAACAATATAAACAATGCAAGTCCGACAACAACGCAGGCTGCCGCTACTAACTGTGAAACCTTGAAATCGCCTATAAACAGGCTGTCTGTACGGAGAGCTTCGATCCAGAATCTGCCCAGACCGTACCATGTAATATAAAGCAGGAAAATCTCGCCGTCAAAGCTCTTGAGCTTCTTTGAATAGAAATGAAGTGCTACAAATCCAATAAGGCACCACAGGCTCTCATACAGGAAACACGGATGTACAAGTGCGTGTAAACCGCTTCCGGCGGCGTCAAGCTCTGCCTGTTTTGCGATTACTACCGGGTCATTTATAATAGTCGTGCCCGTCATACCCCATGGGAGTGAGCCTGCTGTAGGTGCACCGTATGCCTCCTGATTCACGAAGTTACCCCATCTGCCTATACACTGTCCGATAAGTAATCCGAGACCGCCGACATCAAACATTGCCGGAAGATTGACCTT
>JAEDNF010000128.1 GCA_016302655.1 Oscillospiraceae bacterium
TACATATATCCGAATTATCGAGACACCTGGACACTGTGACGGATGCGTTTCTCTTATTTTCAATTCTACATATATGGTCAGAGATATTATGGTTGGCATGATGGGTGGAAGTGGCGAATGGCCTAATCTCCCACAACTTCGTATGTATCAGAATTCCGTTGAACTGTTTTGTTTACACCATTCCTGTAAACTCAAAATAAAATTAGCCATACGTAATAACCCCGTCATGTATTCTAATGTTTAGACGAAATCTGCAATAGATTTTCCTCCTCCGAACTTTACTTCATAGGCACTCGCGATCATTCCTTTTCGCGCTTTTCACACTATGCATTGCAAAAGTGTTGCAGAAGTCTTTTTGTTAAAGCGCAAAGTGCCCGAAAGTCCTTTGTTTCCAAGGGTTTGCGGGCACTTGTAAGCCAATTTGTATTATTCCCACTCAATAGTAGCCGGCGGCTTACTTGTAATATCATAGCAAATTCGGTTAATATTCTTTACCTCGTTTACTATTCTCACGCTTGCTCTTTCGAGCACATCATAGGGTATGCGGGCGAAGTCGGCGGTCATAAAGTCGCTGGTGGTGACGCCTCTGAGCGCAAGGGTGTAGTCATAGGTTCTGTCATCGCCCATAACACCGACAGAGCGCATATTTGTCAGTACGGCGAAGTACTGGTTTATGCTGCGGTCAAGACCGGCGTTTGCTATCTCCTCACGGAAGATATAGTCTGCATCCTGAAGGGTTGCGAGCTTTTCACGGGTGATTTCGCCGATTATTCTTATTGCAAGTCCCGGACCGGGGAAGGGCTGACGCCATACAAGATAATCTGCAAGACCAAGCTCTGTGCCGAGCTTTCTTACCTCGTCCTTGAAAAGCAGACGAAGCGGCTCAATGATCTCCTTGAAATCTACATAGTCGGGAAGACCGCCTACATTGTGATGTGACTTTATAACGGCGGCGTCGCCGGTTCCGCTTTCGATAACATCGGGGTATATCGTTCCCTGTACGAGAAAATCTACCTTGCCTATCTTCTTAGCTTCTTCTTCAAATACCCGTATAAATTCCTCGCCGATAGTCTTTCTCTTTGTTTCGGGATCGGATACACCCTCAAGCTTGCTGATGAAACGGTCGGCGGCATTTACACGGATGAAGTTAACATCCCAGTCCTTGAACGCCTGCTCAACCTCGTCGCCCTCGTTCTTTCTCATAAAGCCGTGATCGACAAATACGCAGGTAAGCTGATTTCCTACAGCCTTTGACAGCAGAGCACAGGCTACCGAGCTGTCAACACCGCCCGACAGCGCAAGAAGAACCTTGCCGTCGCCGACTTTTTCACGGATCTGCTTTATAGCGTCCTTGGCGTAATTCTTCATTGTCCAGTCGCCCTTGCAGCCGCAAACCTTGTATAAGAAGTTGCCGAGCATATCAAAGCCCTGCTCCGTGTGGTTTACTTCAGGGTGAAATTGTGTTGCGTAAAAGCCTTTTTCGGCATTTTCTATTGCGGCATAAGGGCACTTGTCGCTGTGACCTACAGCCTTGAAGCCTTCGGGGAGAACCTCAATGTAGTCGTTGTGGCTCATCCATACTACCGAATTCTTTTTCAGTCCGCTGAATACAGCGCAGTCGGTATCAAATTCACACTCTGTCCTGCCGAATTCAGCCGCCGCATTCTCGTTTGCCTTGCCGATAGTTCCGCCCAGACCGTATACCATAAACTGTGCGCCGTAGCATATACCGAATATCGGCACGCCAAGCTCGAATATCTCGCTTGTCATACGGGGAGAATCGTCAAGATATACGCTTCTCGGTCCGCCGGTGAAAATTATTCCCTTAGGGTTTCTCGCCTTGATCTGCTCGATCGGAGTCTTGTAAGAGATGACCTCGCAGTATATGTTATGTTCTCTGACTCTGCGTGCGATAAGCTGGTTGTACTGACCGCCGAAGTCAATGACGAGTACGAGCTCGTGCTCGTTTGTTGAAAAATCCGCCATATTGTTTCCTTTCCGTTACATAGCTTTTAAGCCGACCTTTAATAGTGTCATTATGTCCTTAAAGTATATCATATTCCGTGCTTTTTTGCAACTTATTTATAAAAGAAAAAATCAGTAACAATTCTGAATTTTCTTGACAAATAGCTGATATTGTGGTAAAATTTGAATCAATAAATAGTTCTTAAAAAATTACGGATAATAATTCCGAATCCTAAACGAAAGGAAGTATAATTATGAGCCATATTGAACTTACAGCAGATAATTTTAATGAAGAGGTTTTAAACTCGGACAAGCCTGTGCTTGTAGATTTCTGGGCGCCCTGGTGCGGTCCTTGCAGAATGCTCGCTCCCGTGCTTGAGCAGCTGGGCGCAGAGCATCCCGAGATAAAGGTATGCAAGGTAAATACCGACGAAGAGATGGAGCTTGCTATAAAATTCGGCATAGATTCCATACCCTGCGTTATTGCATTCAATAACGGCAAACAGATAGATAAATCAGTAGGTTTCACATCAAAAGACAGACTGCTGTCATTGTTTGACTGATTAATGAATGCTTTACAGCCTGTGAATGATTATCCTTTAGTGACGGTTTTCGGAAAAAAGTGATATTTGCGTACAAATTGTGTAAAAGTACTTGATTTTTTCGGAAAGTGTGATACAATAGAATCAAGTCATATAATGCTATGACAAAAAATATAAGGAGGATCATTCCGATGGCTTATAAAATTTCTGATGATTGCATCTCATGCGGCGCTTGCGCTTCACAGTGTCCCGTTGAGGCAATTTCCGAAGGCGACAGCAAGTATGTAATCGACGCTGATACATGTGTTAGCTGTGGTGCTTGTGCAGGCGTTTGCCCCGTTGGTGCACCTTCCGAGGAATAATTTTTACATCCGGACAGCCATGAGCTATGCTTGTGGCTGTTTTCTTTAGCATCTGTGAAAACGATAACACGACTGTGACGGGCAAATGATTGCCTGCAACTTATTAAGGAGTATTTATATGGAGATATTATCTGTAAATGATAAAGAGTTTGCCGCATACGGCAAGGTACATAAGGGATATGATGTAAGCGAACTGCTCGAAGCACTTGACAAGAGCACACCTCTCCCCGACGGAGTAGGCTATGTTCCGAGTGAAGCGGCTCTTGAAAACACAAAGCTTTTCGGACTTCTGCAGAACAACGCTTACGGCGGTATGCCTATTCAGCTCGGCTGGTGCAACGGTCACAACACAAAGCTCAACTGCCTTGAGTACCACCGTGACAGCGAGCTTAACATAGGCTTATATGATTTTATCCTTCTGGTAGCAAAGGAAGATGATATCATAGACGGAAAGCTGGATACTTCAAAAGTAAAGGCATTCAGAGCTAAGGCAGGGGAAGTAGTGGAGGTTTATGCAACTACGCTTCATTATGCGCCCTGCAATGCGTCAAAGGACGGCTGCTTCAAGGTAGTTATCGCATTACCCAAGGGTACAAACGGAACAAAGCCGAATATCACACCCGTATATGAAGAGGATAAGACGCTCTGGGCTTGCAACAAGTGGCTTCTTGCACACGCAGACAGCAGTGAGGCAAAGCAGGGAGCTTATGTAGGTCTTACCGGTGAAAATATAGATATCGCTGACATACTCTGATAATTGTCCGATATAATAATCAGCACCGCCGTTTTGCTACGGCGGTGCTGTTGTGTTTTACTGTTCGGTATCTTCGGCTCTGTCGGAAACTTGTATCGAGACTTTATACTCGCCCGTTACCCATGATCTGACATTTGTTCCCCTCAGAGTAAACTCTGCGGTGACATCCTTAAGACCGGGGGTGAGCGTCGTTCCCATAAGGTCAATAGTAGCGTAAATATCCTTTGATGCAAGTGCCGATATTTCTTCTGCAGGTCCCGTTACATTTACCGTAAGTTCGTTTGTCAGAACTTCGACATCGAAGTTTTCGGGAACATTTACAATGCGGATATTGTCCTTCTGTACCGCATAGCTTAAGAAGGTGTAATTCTCGGCATTCTCAAACGAAACCATTGCGGAAGTATTTCCGCTGATGTTTTTATAGCCCTCGGGGAGCGTTATCGGCAAAGTCAGCTTCTGAAGGTATTTTGTGGTCAGCTGGCTTAAGTCGATAGTGCCGATTTCAAATTTTTCCTGCGAATCAAGCGAATCGTCGGGTGACGAAACGGTGAGCGATTCGGGATAAATGCTGTATTTCAGGCTGTCTATATCGAAGTTTGACGGAACATTGGTAAACTGTACGGTAAGCGGAAGAGTCTTCTGCTTGTACAGGGTGATGTTTACGGTGAAGCTGTCGTTATCGACCTTTATATCGGGATTTTCTATAACTTCGCCGTTTGCGCCGATAAATACTATCTGTCCCTTTGATGTTACCGATTCGGTTGTTTCCCCTGCGAATACCGAGCGTATCTCAACGGATTTAACTGCTTCAACCGCCGTGCTGTCTCCTGTCAGAGTGATGGTTGACGGCTCTGCTGTTATGCTGTCGATCTTCATATCGGCAGGCGGAACAACTCTGTCGGCTGTTGCCTTCAGAGTACCCTGCGAAACGCTGAAGGTGCGTGATACTGTCTTTTCAACCTTTATCTTTACGGTAAGGTCTTTGTCGTAAATTGTACAGCTGTTTTCCTTTACGGGAGTTACCGTTACCGAAACGGTATATTCGCCGGGCTCGGTGATAGCCGAAAGGTCAGCCTTTGCAATAAAGTCATCTGCGGCAAGATTGCCTACCTCATAGCGCTTGCCGGTCAGCTGTACCGTGACGGTATCGGCATAAGATTCGGTTATCGAGAGAGCGTTTCTCTCCATATAATCGGTTGCCTTTATCTCAATCGGTATATCGCTCACATGAGTGGTTACATCGGGGAAAATCTGCATTGATATCGCAAACCATACGATTATTGCAATTATCAGAGCGAAAATGATGTTCTTCAGATTCTTCAGAAAATTGCGGAAAAAGCTATTTATCCATTCTTTCATTTTTTATCCGCCCCCTTCTCTTTACTTGTATCGGGTGCGTTCTTTTCACGCTTTTTCTTGGAAGATGCCTTGCCGTTGTTCTTCTTTGTATCCGGCTTTTCGGGGATGAGCTTCTGCGTAAGCAGTTTTCTTAAAGTGTCCTTGTT
>JAEDNF010000129.1 GCA_016302655.1 Oscillospiraceae bacterium
ACTTAAGTGCAAGGATTTTATAAATTATCAAATCAATCCTTGCACTTAAGCAACTTCTGATAGGCTTTTTCATTGTTATTAAGCCTATCAGAAGTTAATGAGCAGACATTAATTAACTCAGAAAAGGCGGTGGTATGTTTGAAAGAGATACTCATTGTTGACGACGACAAGGACTTATCCTTTATTATTTCCGAGATGCTTGAGAGCTACGGATACCATGTAACCTGTGCAAACAGCTGTGACGAGGCTTTCAGCCTGCTTGGCAAAATGAAGTTTTCGCTTGTTCTGCTCGATATCAATCTGCCCGACGGAACGGGATATGAAATATGCTCAGAGCTTCGCAGAGTATCTGCTGTACCGGTGATTTTCGCAAGCGCCCGCTCGGGAGAGGATGACCGTATAAACGGATTCGATATAGGCGGTGATGATTATCTGCCGAAGCCTTATTCCATGAAAGAGCTTCTGTCAAGGGTAAATGCGCTTATCAGGCGTGCTTACGGAGCAGACGCAGGGGAAAATATCGTGAGGTTCGGCAACATTTCTGTCAATATTACCGCACGCACAGTAACAAGAAACGGTGCAGAGGTGTCGCTTTCGCTTCGTGAGTTTGACTTGCTTTCATATCTTTGCCGCAATAAAAATATAGCTATACCTAAGGACAGACTTCTGTCTGAGGTATGGGGAGCGTTTTCGGAAGTTGAGCCGTCTACGCTTGCGGTCCATATCCGCTGGCTCAGGGAAAAACTCGAGGACGATCCTGCACAGCCTAAGTTTATAAAAACCGTTTACAAGGTCGGTTATATGCTGGAGGTTGACAAATGAAAAAACGACTTATTGCCGCCGCATCCGCATTTATCGTATTGCTTGCGGTCATAACGGCATTGCTGTGCGCCTTCATAGAAAAAAGCGACAGCGGCGATTACGGAAGATTTGCCGTAGCCGCAAACGAGATAGAACAGCTTATCGAAAGCGGAGAGACGGATTCGGCTCTGATTCACACAAAACAGCTTAAAAACGAATTATCCGCATATTCGCCGGAACAAACCTTTGAACCTGCTTATCTGTGGGCGGTTTTCGCAGTCGGCGCAATTATTCTGATCGCTGTATTTATATACATCTGGTTTGCGATAATCCGTCCGTTTGAGAAGCTGACAGGCTTTGCGGAGCGTATAGCAGGCGGCGACCTTGATTTGCCGCTTGATTATGAGCGTACCAACTATTTCGGCAGATTCACCTGGGCGTTTGACAGTATGCGCCGTGAAATAGTAAAAGCGAGAACCGGCGAAAAGGAAGCTATCGAGAATAATAAAACCATAATAGCGACTCTTTCACATGATATAAAAACGCCGGTGGCTTCTATCCGTGCATACGCCGAGGGGCTTGAAGCAGGAATGGATACAACGCCCGAAAAGCGTCGGAAATACCTGTCTGTTATAATGAACAAGTGCGATGAAGTCACTAAGCTTACCAATGATATGTTCCTGCACTCTCTGTCAGATCTGGACAAACTGAAGATGAACAATGAAACGATTGAATTTTGTTCTTTTGCAGAAAAAGTAATATGCGATATCGGAGATGAGTACGGAGATATCAGCTTTATAAAGCCCGACTTCTCGGCAACGGTAAACGCAGATAAGAACAGGCTTACCCAGATATTCGGCAATGTGATAACAAACGCCCGTAAATATGCAAAAACCAATATCGATGTCAGCATCACTCTTGACGGCGGCTATGTCAGCATACATTTCAGAGATTACGGAAGCGGTATACCCGATGAAGATATACCTTTTATCTTCGGCAAGTTTTATAGAGGAAAAAACTGCGGAAGCGAGCAGGGCTCCGGACTCGGTCTGTATATCGTAAAATATGTTGCAGAGCAGTCTTTGGGCACGGCAAAGCTCAGAAACTGCGACAAAGGGCTTGAGGTTACAATATCTCTGCCCGTAAAAAATTCTTAACTACTTCTTAATAACTTTTGCGGTAAAATGAAACAGAAATAAGCGAAACGAAAGGAGAAAAGTATGAAAAATACAATTTTATCCGCAAAAGGACTATCAAAGAGCTTTGCTCACAACGGCGTACAAAGTCATATATTAAGCGGTCTTGATATCGACATTTACGAGGGGGATTTTACCGTTATCATGGGCGCTTCCGGTTCAGGAAAATCCACGCTGTTATATGCGCTCAGCGGTATGGACAGAGCGACAGGCGGCAAGGTCATTTATAACGGAGAAGACATTGTAAAAATGTCCGAGAATGAGCTTGCTAAGCTTCGTCACGGCGATTTCGGATTTATTTTTCAGCAGATGCACCTTGTCAGCAATCTGTCGCTGTTTGAAAATGTTGCCGTACCCGGCTATCTTAATAAATCAAAATCTCCCGACGAGGTAAACAGGCTCGCCGATGAGCTTCTTGCAAAAATGGGGATCGACGGCATAAAGACTCAGCTCCCTTCGCAGTGCTCGGGCGGCGAACAACAGCGCTGCGCTATAGCAAGAGCGGTAATAAATCAGCCGAAGCTTATATTTGCCGATGAACCTACAGGTGCGCTCAACCGCAGGAATACCACCGAGGTGCTCGACCTGCTTACAGACCTTAACAAAAACGGTCAGAGCATATTGATGGTAACTCATGACAGCCGTGCCGCACTTCGTGCCACAAGGCTCATATACATAGCCGACGGCTCGGTGATAGGCGATATTGAGCTTGCGCCTTATACCGAAGAAACCGAGAAAAGCCGTGAAGCGCAGATAAACGCCTGGCTTGCTTCTATGGAATGGTGAGGCACGGTATGGAAATAATCAAGCTTATAAAAGCCAACATAAAGCATAAAAAGGGCGCATTCAAGAGTATCGCCGCACTTATGGCGATAATAGTTGTATCATTTACCGTAACCGTAAGCAACAACGACAATATTGACAAGGCGCTCAACAATGCACACAGCGCTTTAGCAACGCCTGATGTGACCGCATTTCTGATAGAGGCAAAAACCGACAGAAGCATAATTGACAGCATTAAGGAAAACCCCGATGTCACAGAGGTATCGGTAACAGACTGCGTCAACAGCGGCAAGGCGTCCGTTAATGGATATGAAACTTATCAGATGGGCTTTATTTACCCCGACAGCTATAATGTCTACCGTGTTTTAAACGAGAATTTTAACGGTTATATTGAAAACCCCGAACCCTTAGGCGAGGGAGAGATATATCTGCCTTATTCTTTTACAGGACTTTATAAGGGCGTGAAAATCGGCTCGGAAATGGTATTCGGCAACGAGGATACGCAGTATAAATTCAAGGTAAAAGGCTTTGTTGAGGAATCTAACTTCGGCTCGGCTGTGATAGGCACAAAGAGATATTTCGTAAGCGAAAAGGACTTTGAAAAAATCCATGAAAATGCCGACGGAAAGTATTTTGCAAAGGTTATTGACGCAGGTATAGAGCTAAGTGAGGGCGCAGATTATTTTGCGGTGAAAAAAGCTCTCGATGATTCCTGCGGCATTTCGGAAAAATCGGCGCTTATAATTTCCTCAGCCGAAACGACAGCTTACACAAAGCTTTATTCGGATACAGGCTCAAACATACTGCTTGTATTTTTGATACTGCTTATTACAATAGTAATAATCTCGATGTGGCACAGCATTTCAACCTCTGTTGATATGGAGTATGTAAACTTAGGAATATTAAAATCCCAGGGCTTCACATCACGGAAGATACGCCTTGTTTATATTCTGCAGTATATTTTTGCCGAGCTTATCGGTGCGTTTATCGGACTTATTCTTTCGATCCCGCTTACAATGGCGCTGGGACGGCTTTTCCAGCCGATAACGGGACTTATCACCGCAACGGATGTTTCGATTCTGAAATGTGCGGCAATATCTCTTGGCATAATAATACTCTGCGGCATCTTCGTTATCCTTGCAACAAGAAAAGTCGGCAGGATTTCTCCCGTGCGTGCGATATCGGGCGGACAGTCGGAGGTGCATTTTGACAGCAGACTTAATGTGCCTGTAAAAGCAAAGCCGCTCTCGCTTTTTATGGGACTGAGGCAGTTCACCTCACGAGGAAAAAGCTATATAGGCTCGGTGTTTATCGTGGCACTTTTAGTGTACTTTATGATGAGCATCTCGGTGCTTTCACAGCGGCTTTCGGGAGATAACCTTATTGAAGGAAATATAAATCCTCATATTACTGTCGTGATGTCCGATGAATTTGAAGTAAGTGATATAAAGCGCTTTGAGGAGGAGATTTCCTCGGTAGATGAAAAGGCGAAAACGCTTTTCGCATATAACAAGTATGTGATGATAGACGGAATTGAGCTTTACTGTAACGCCTACAGCCCGGCAGAGCTTATGTTTAAACCGCTGGAGGGCAGAATGCCGATATACGACAACGAGGTGTCAATTACGGAAATTGCCGCAGATGAGCTTGGCAAGAAAATCGGAGATACGGTAATTGTCGGCAGCGGAGAAAACGCAAAGGAGTTTATCATAACAGGCTATCACCAGTCGATGAGCGACCTTGGCAGAACATTTCTTATTACTGCCGAGGGCTTATACAGGGTAAACGGCGCAAAGCCAATATGTTATGTGGAGCTGTCGGATATTTCGCTTGCCGACAAGCTTTCAAAAGCTCTTGACGATGATCTGGGCGAACTTATTTCGGCAAAAACCGTAAATACCGAGTGCAGTAACGCCATCGACGGTATGCTGGAATTGATAAATGCAATATGTCTTATACTGGTGCTGGCGGTATTCGGTGTGTCCGTAATTTTCTCCGCAGTTGTAATCAGTATGATCTGCACTAAGGCTTTTATAAAGGAGCGAAGCGATATCGGAATACTGAAAGCGATAGGCTTTACCGCAAAGGAGCTTCAAAGGCAGTTTGCCTTCCGCTTCCTTATCGTTTCTGCTACAGGATCGGTGATAGGAGGCATTTGCTCCCTGTTTTTCACAAAGCCGCTGCTTGAAATGCTGCTCAGAATGGTAGGAGTAACAAGGATAGAAAGCAGTATAACGATAGTTACTTTCATCATACCCGCTGTTTTAATATGCCTGTGCTTCTTTGTGTTCTCATATTTTGCCGCAAGAAAAACCAAAAAGGTGGAAGTAAGAGAGCTTAT
>JAEDNF010000130.1 GCA_016302655.1 Oscillospiraceae bacterium
GGAAGGTATCAGCCGCCGCAACAACTACCTTCTTGCCGCTGTTTTTAAGGTTATATGCAAGCTTGCCTATAGTTGTTGTCTTTCCTGCGCCGTTTACTCCTATAACAAGGATAACGGTGGGCTTTGTATCCAGATTCAGCGAGTTGTCGCCCATTAGTATCTCTGCAATTATTTTCTTGAGTAGTCCCTTTACCTCTGCGGGATCGGTAGTGCCGGTAGCCTTGACTTCCTTTCTCAGACTCTCGCAGATATTTGCGCTGGTAACCGCACCGATATCGGACAGTATAAGCGTCTCTTCAAGCTCTTCAAAGAAGTCCTCGTCAATCTTTGTAAACGAGTTTATGACTCCTGTTATCTTGCTTGCAAGAGCGTCCTTTGTGTTTTTAAGACCGTTTTTCAGTTTCTCAAATAATCCCATTTCTGTTCTCCTGATAATTATGTTTATGAAAATCTTATTTCTCGGAAATTATCTCGTAAAGCTTCTCTTCTGCGCTTGCGGCGTCAACGGGTACATCGGGGATAAGAGGAAGAGCATCCTTCTTAGTGTCAACTCTGTGGAACTTCTTATATGATACCGATACAAGAAGCCGTGAGTTAGGACACTGGAAGGTAAGCTTGTCGCCGTAGGCTGTAGGCATATTTCCGGGTATATCGCCGATTACCTTGCCTATACCGTTATCCTGTATAACAACGGCAAAATCCATTGCCGAGCTGAAGGTATAATTTGAAGTTAGCACATATACATTTCCGCCAAACGGATTTTCAACACGCACATTCGGTGTAAGTTCATCACTGTAAGTAACAAGACCACCGCCGTTTCTGATATCCACACCGCCGAACAGCTTATAATCCGTGACATCTATATAACGCATAAATTCATTGATAACCTGTGTTGTACCGCCGCCGTTATTCCTTAAATCGACTGCGATATTCTCAATGCCGTTCTCACGGACTTTGTCAAAAAACTCAGCAAGATCAGAAGTATATTCATCCGTTAACGAACACTTATTCAGCGTGAATATACCGAGTGAGTTTTCTTTATCGATTTCATAGTTACATAGCTCATATTCTTCTGCCGAATCGGGCATATCAGCCATATCAAAGTGCAGTATCTCGCCGTTTTCACCGATTACTGCGTCAATACCATCGGAAGTATCCGCACCGAGAAGAGTAAGCCAGCTGTCCATCTGTATTGCCGATAAGAACATATAATCCGCATAAAACTCAACCTGCGGCTCATACGGGAACACCTGCTTGAAATGTGTCAGCATTTCATCAGCCGCTATCCCGTCTATAGACACGAGCGTGCTGTTATGCGCCGCTTTGACAAGCTCATCAGCACAGCTTACATAACGGTCGCCCGATGTTGTCATTATGGTATGTGCATCGTCAAGGGTACAGCACAGTCTTGCGGTCATTTCCCACAGCTCGCACACCGTTATACTGTCTTTCTTGCTCAGCTCACCGAGCATAGCCAAATATGCTCCGCTGAATTTCCGCTCGGCATTGCCGTCTGTCAGAAATGCCGGATGATTTGCGGTAACGGTATCATACACATATTTTAAGTCCTGCTGTGCCTGTTCTCCCGTGATAACGGTATCCAGCGGCAATCCCGGCTTTATATCAACAGTTCTGTCGATACCCGACAATCTGAGAATAACGCCGGACACGGCAAGCAAAACTGCCGCTATTACCGCAATACATCTGAGTTTTTTCATTTCCTGCTCCGTAATTTCATATATATTTCTTTTGTTATCAGCCGTCTACCTCGTTCATCAATTCTTCGCTGAATTCCTGCCTGAGCAGTCCCGATACGCCCTTTTCCTGCATATACACGCCGTAAAGCACATCGCACAGCTCTATTGTTCCCCTTCTGTGCGTGATTACCATAAGCTGAGTATTGCTTGAGAATCTTTTCAGATATGTAGCGTACTTCTGTACATTTACCTCGTCAAGCGCTGCATCGACCTCGTCAAGCATACAGAACGGCGTAGGTCTGTGCAGTAGTATGGCAAGGTAGATCGTAAGCGCTACCATCGACTTTTCACCGCCCGACAGCAACGACAGGCTCTTTATTACCTTGCCCGGAGGCGCCGCATATATCTCAACATCGGAATTAAGCACATCTTCGGGATCGGACAGCTGAAGCCTTGCCTCGCCGCCGCCGAATATCTCCGAGAACAGCGTTCCGAAATGTCCGTTTATCGCTTCAAAGCTCTCGGTGAATCTCTGCTTGATATCCTTGATTAAATCGGCAATCAGGTTTTCAAGCTCGGTTTTTGAAACCTCAACATCCTTAAGCTGTCCCGAAAGCACGCCGTAACGCTCGGATACCTCTTCAAGCTCTTCGATAGAGCTGTAGTTGATACTTCCGAGTGCGGCTATACCGCGCTTTATCTCGGCAAGCTCGTTTTTGAGAGTATATATATCTTCTACGGGCTGTGCCTTTTCCTTAGCTTCGCTTCGGGTGATCTCATATTTATCCCACAGACCGCTGATTATCTTTTCGGTCTGGCTTTCTGCCGAGCTTCTGCGCTCCTCCTGCCTTGCAAGGTCGGCGCTGAACTTTTCTTTCGCTTCGGTAAGCTCACGGATAGACTTGTTTATCTCGGATATGCGCTTTTCTGCGGCATTTGTAAGCGAAACATTGTCGGCTATAGCCTTCTCGTTTTCGCCTGCGGTTTTTGCCGTTTCTTCGGTAAGCCTTATCTTCTCGGCTATTGCCTCATTCTTAAGCTCAATGCCCGTTTTCAGCTCGGCTATCTTCTCAAGCTGTTCGGCTCCGCCGTCACTCAGCGCTGTGAGCGACGATTCTATGCTTTCTATCCTTGTATTAAGATTGGTTATATCCTTGCTGAGAGCAAGAATATCCATATTGTTGCTCTGTATCTTATCCGCAATAGCTTTTCTGCTGTCCTCAGCCGCATCAAGTCCGCTTCTCTGCTCGGATAATGCCTGCTCGTTCTTTTCTATTTCTATAAGAACGCTTTCAAGCTGAGATTTAGTATCGGCAAGCAGTTTTCTGCCGTCGTTCTCGGCTTTTTCCTGTGCGTCAAGCTGTTCTTCGGCATTGTCACGCTGTGCGGTAAGCTGAGTCAGCAGTTGCTTTATACCGTCACGCTGTGCCTCAAGACGAGCTATCTTAGGTTCGCACTGTGCAACAGTATCCGCAAAGCCTTCCATCTCAGCCGCCATCTTTGCGACCTCAGCCTGTAAAGGCTTCAGCTGTTCGCTTTCTGCCGAAATCTTTTCATCGAGCTTTTCTATCTGCTCTGAAAGCAATGCAAGTTCCTGCTTTCTTGCAATAATACCGGCGTCGTTTCTGACACTTCCTCCGGTGAAAGAGCCGCCTGCGTTTATTACCTGTCCGTCAAGCGTTACTATCTTGAAGCGGTATCCGTACTTCTTTGCAATAAATGAAGCGGTATCGATATCTTCAACAACAGCCGTCTTTCCGAGTATCGACTTTACTATACCATCGTACATTGCGTCATACTCGACAAGCTCGCACGCCATGCCCTCAAAGCCGTTTTCGCCGGATAGTCCGTCTATCTCAAGAGTTTTGCCCTTTACGCTTGTAAGCGGAAGGAATGTTGCCCGTCCGAGATTGTTTTCTTTCAGATAACGCATACTGCGCTTTGCCGCTTCTTCGTTATCGGTGACAATATTCTGCATAATGCCGCCAAGAGCAATCTCTATCGCAACAGTATAACGCTTATCAACGCTTATGATATCTGCGACCGTTCCTCTGATACCGCTGAGTCTTCCCTGCCTGTCAGCCATAATGACCGACTTTACGCTTGACTGGAAGCCTGCCATATTCTTGTCTATCTCATCAAGCACCTGACGGCGTGACGACTTTGTTTCATACTCTTTACGCAGAGCGTCGAGAGTCTGACCTGCTAAGCCCAGCTTATCGTTCTTCGTTGCAAACAGCTTTTTATAGCCGCTGAGCTTGTTTTCGGCTTCTGATTTTTCATCAATTGCCGCTTCAAGCTCTTCTTCGGTGTCGTTAAGTCTTATTCGCTGCTGCTTAGCTTCAGCCGCCGCATTTTCCGCCGTTATTAAAAGCTCTTCCTTACGCTTTTCAAGCTGTTCGGAAGTGGACTCTATCTGCTGAACCGAAAGCTGAAGCTGTGTGCGTTTAAGATACAGCTGTCCCTGCTTTTCGTCAAGCTGTCTGTATTCATCGGAGAGCGTTTCGCCCTGCTTATCGATTCCTGTCAGCTCTTCCGTCAGCTTTTTGCTGTCTGCTTCAAGCGAGGATATTTCTTCCTGCTTAGCCTTTATTTCGCTTTGGAGCGCTTTTTTGTCCTCTTCAAGACGGGCTTTGCCGCTTTTTCCGTCTTCGATCTGCTTTTCCGCCTCGGCGATAAGCTCCTCAGCATGAGATATATCGTTGCGAAGAACCGCTATCTCCGCCTTTATATCGCTTATCCTGTCCCTTGCGGCGTCACTGCCTGCCTTCAGCTTTTCAAGCTCGGCACGAAGCTCCATACGGCGATTGTTGTTCTGCTCTTCTTCGTTTTCAAGCTTTGCTATATCTCTGTCGAGATTCTCGCACTCGGCACGGCTGAGAAGCAGTTTGTCCTCTGCCTCGCTTATTACCTTTTCAAGTGCGGCAAGCTCGTACATACTTACCGTTATATCAAGCTCTTCTTCTCTTGCAAGAAGCTCTTTTGCCTTTTTGGCTTTTGCCGCCTGTTTTTCAAGTACGGGGAGTCTTGCTTCAAGCTCGGAGGCTATATCACGGATACGCAGAAGGTTATCTTCCGTGTGCTTCAGCTTATTCTCGGCGTCCTTTTTCTGAGCAAGGAACCTTGATACGCCTGCCGCCTCTTCAAACACTTCTCTGCGCTTGCTTCCGCCCGACTCCACTATCTCGGACACCTTGCCCTGACCGATTACGCTGTAGCCGTCACGGCCGAGTCCAGTTCCCATAAACATATCATTTATATTTTTAAGCAGAGTCTTTGCACCGTTTATCCTGTACTCCGATTCTCCGCTTCTGTACAGCTTACGGGAGATTACGACCTCGTCGCTGTCTACTCTTAAAGTTCTGTCGTGGTTGTCGATAGTAAGCG
>JAEDNF010000131.1 GCA_016302655.1 Oscillospiraceae bacterium
CAAAAAAAGCGTTGAATCCGGTGTACCTACAGGAAAACATAAAAAATAAAATGTCAAGAGATTTTTTAAAAAAATCGTAATTTTTTTGAAAAACGGGCATTTTACTGAGAAATTTTGAAGCATAGGCGTCGGTTTGGCTTTGCCTATAGGAGCAGTAGACGATAATCCGATTTCATCTTTGAGAAAAAATGCGTTTGCTATTGCTTGTCGGAGAATTTTGTGGTAAAATAGACAATGTATCAGTGCGGCTGACTTCAGGCGCAGCAGAAAGTTAAAATTCCGATGAAAAGGACGGTTATTCATAATGACAAATTACGAAACCTACGAAAGCCCCTTCTGTACCAGATATGCAAGTGAAGAAATGCAGTTCACTTTTTCGGCGCAGAAGAAGTTTTCTACATTCCGCAGACTGTGGGTTGCTCTTGCAAGAGCCGAGATGAAGCTCGGACTTGAGAAAGTCACACAGGAAATGGTGGATGAACTTGAGGCGCATATCGATGATATCGACTTTGATATGGCTGCACAGGAAGAAAAGCTGCTCAGACACGATGTAATGGCTCATGTGCACACCTACGGCGCTTGCTGTCCTAAGGCAAAAGGTATAATCCATCTCGGAGCTACAAGCTGTTATGTAGGCGATAATACCGATGTTATCGTAATGCGTGACGCAATGAAGATAGTACACAGAAAGCTTGTTAATGTTATCGCAAATCTTGCGTCATTTGCCGATAAATATAAAGATATGCCCTGCCTTGCATATACACATTTACAGCCGGCACAGCTGACTACCGTAGGCAAGCGTGCTACTCTGTGGACAAACGAGCTTCTGATGGACCTTGAAGACCTTGAATATCAGATGGGAAATCTCAAGCTTCTCGGTCAGAAGGGCACAACAGGCACTCAGGCAAGCTTTATGGAACTGTTTGACGGCGATGAAGAAAAGATAGACAAGCTTGAACAGATGATTGCCGAAGAAATGGGCTTCACACAGTGCGTTCCCGTAAGCGGTCAGACTTACTCAAGAAAAGTCGACAGCAGAATAGTAAACGTGCTGGGCGGTATAGCTCAGAGCTGCTCAAAGTTCTCTAACGACCTGCGTATCCTTGCAAACTTCAAGGAGATGGAAGAGCCGTTTGAAAAGAATCAGATAGGCTCGTCGGCAATGCCGTACAAGCGTAATCCTATGAGAGCAGAGAGAATAACCTCGCTTTCAAGATATGTTATGATCGATACGCTTAACCCCGCATTCACCGCAGGAACCCAGTGGTTTGAGAGAACGCTCGACGACAGCGCAAACAAGCGTATTGCCGTTGCAGAAGCATTCCTTGCTGTTGATTCTATACTTAATATAATGCTCAACATTACAAGCGGTATCGTGGTTTATCCCAAGGTTATCCGTGCAAGAGTAATGAAGGAACTTCCCTTTATGGCTACCGAAAACATTATGATGGACGCAGTTATGAAGGGCAAGGACAGACAGGAGCTTCACGAAAGGATAAGACAGCACAGTGTTGCCGCAGGTAAGGTCATAAAGGAAGAGGGCGGCGAAAACGACCTTGTTGACAGAATCGCAAACGATCCCGAGTTTATGACAACTAAGGAAGAGATCGAAGCAAAACTCATCCCCGAAAACTACACCGGCAGAAGCGCAAGCCAGGTAACAGCGTTCCTTGAAAAGTGCGTAAAGCCCGTTCTTGAGAAAAACAAGAGCGTTCTCGGAGAGAAAGCAGAGCTTTCCGTCTGAAGTCTTTTATATGAAATTTACGAAATTTCTTGACTAATGAGGTGTGTTATAGTATAATACTATAATGTATTAATTTAACTTGATGTGCATTGGCACAGAAACGGAGTGAAACATTTGAAAAGAGTAGCAAAGCCTGTATTCTTTATAGTGCTGGTCGTTATACTGGCATTTACAGGCATAGTATTTTTCGGTGTTCATACCCAGTACGGCGATTTTACCACAACGGTAATAAGAGGCGTAGGCGATATTCGCTGGGGTATTGATATCAGAGGCGGCGTTGATGTTACATTTACATCTCCGTCGGATTACGATGCGACTGACGCAGAAGTCGATGCGGCAAAGTCTATTGTCGAAACAAGACTTGTTGCAAACAACATCACAGACTACGAAGTATATGTTGACTACGGAAACGACAAGATAATAGTGCGTTTCCCCTGGCAGGCAGAAGATGAGAGCTTCGATCCCGAAGAAGCGGTAAAGGAGCTGGGTGCTACCGCACTGCTTACCTTCAGAGAGGGCTCTGAAAAGTCTCTTGAAGACGGTCAGACCTACGAAGACCTTCCGCTTATCCTGACCGGCTCGGATGTTGAGAGTGCTACTGCTGTTTACAGACAGAAGGATAACTCGAAGGAATACGAGTATATGGTATCCCTTAAGCTCAAGGACAGCGGCAAGGACAAGTTTGCAGAAGTTACCGAAAGATTGTCGTCAACATCTCCCAAGGGATATATTTCGACATATATGGATGACAACTGCATCTCGGTTGCTACCGCAAACGAAAAGATTTCCGGCGGCGAGGCTACAATAAGCGGTTCGTTTACCGCAGATGAGGCTAAGGAGCTTGCCGACCAGATAAACGGCGGCGCACTGCCTTTCAAGCTTGAGACATCAAGCTTCAACACGATTTCTCCTACTCTCGGTACAGGCGCTCGTGACGCAATGGCACTTGCAGGCGTAATCGCATTTGCTATTATCGCTGTGTTCATGATAGTTCTTTACCGTCTGCCCGGTTTTGTTGCAGTTATCGGTCTTATCGGTCAGGTGGCAGGTACATTCTTCGCTATCACCGGTTTCTTCCCCTTCTCAAGCAGCTTCACGCTGACTATACCCGGTATCGCAGGTATTATTCTTGCTGTCGGTATGGGCGTTGACGCAAACGTTATCACAGGCGAGCGTATCAAGGAAGAGATAAACAGCGGCAAGACGATAGATACTGCTATTGCTACCGGCTACAAGAGAGCGTTCAGCGCAGTATTTGACGGAAACATAACGATGATAATCGTGGCTATAATACTTATGGGCGCATTCGGTACTCCCGACAGCCTTGCTTCAACAATACTGAAGCCTGTGTTCTTTATGTTCGGTGCGTCTACAGAAGGTACTATCTACTCCTTCGGCTATACGCTGATGGTCGGCGTAATACTGAACTTCCTGTTCGGTATCCTTTCTACAAGACTTATGACAATGTCGCTTTCCAGATTCAAGATATTCAGGAATCCCGTGCTTTACGGCGGAAAGTCTGCTAAGAAGCGTGCTGCAGAAAATGCAGCCGTAACGGAAGGCGGTGCTTCAAAATGAATAACAAAAAAGTATTCAACTTCATCGGAGCAAGAAAGATCCTTTTCGCTATACCGATAGCGATAGTTGCTATCACCATTATTTTCAACTGCATCTTCGGCGTGCAGATGGCTATTGAGTTCAAGGGCGGTACAATGCTTACCTACAGCTATACCGGCGAGATAGACACAAATGCTGTCAAGAGCGTTGTTGAGGGCGAAAACTACGGTGCGGTTACCGTTACTACAGGTTCTGCCATGAACGGCAGTATGGAAACTGTTGAAGTATCCTTCTCTTCAAGTGAAGGACTTACGGCAGACAAGCAGACAGCTTTATCGGATAAGCTCAAGGAATCCTTTAAGGATAACAACCTTGACCTTGTAAACAGCCAGGATGTCAACCCCACATCAGGTACGGAATTTTTCCTTAAGTGCCTTGTTGCGGTAGTGTTCTCATTCATTCTGCTGGTTATCTATATTGCGTTCAGATTCAAGAAGATAGGCGGTCTGTCTGCCGGCGTATTTGCACTGGTTGCACTCGTTCACGACTGCTTTATGGTGTATGCGGTATTTGTATTCTGCCGCTTCCCCATTGACGCAAACTTTATGGCGGTTGTGCTTACCGTACTCGGTAACTCTATCAACAACACGATCGTTGTATACGACCGTATCAGAGAGAACAGAAACCTTTACGGCAATTCGCTTTCTCTCAGAGAGCTTGTAAATATGAGTATTACTCAGTCTATTACAAGATCGGTAAACACCACTCTGACGACTGCATTTGCGGTACTCACTATTTGCGTTGTATGTGCTATATGCGGTGTTACTTCGATTATGACATTCGCTATACCTATGATGATAGGTCTTATCTGCGGCACATATTCTTCTCTGTGCATCTCAGGTCCCCTGTGGGTTCTCTGGCGTGAGTTCTACGACAGAAATCATAAGGACAGCAATTTTAACTCCCGCAAGGATGACAAAAAGGACGGAAAGAACCTTGCTTCAACAGCAGTAGCAGACAAGAAAAAGCTTATGGTGTAACAGCCTGCGGCTTGTAAATTAAAAAAGAACCGAAAGCCGCATTGCATGAGATATTGCTGTTTGCGGCTTTTGAATTTTGGATATAGATATAAACGCAATTTTTGCGGAGGAATAATTTGAAAACAGCTTTTACTGACAGATTTGCAACACAACTGAATAATCTCATACACAGCAAAACTCGCTTGCTGACGCTTATAATACCTCCCGTTGCCGTTATTGTTATCGGGCTTGCGGTTTTTGCCGGAAGCGGACTTTATCCCTTCGGCGAAAAGACGCTTGCGTGGTGCGATATGCATCAGCAGGTACTGCCGCTGTTGCTCGATTTCAAGGATATACTTGAGGGCGACGGCAATTTCCTGTTCAACTGGCAGAATGCCGGCGGAATGAATTTTCTCGGCGTATTCCTGTTTTTCATATCAAGTCCGTTCTCTCTGCTTGTTGTATTCGTTGATAAAGCGGATATGATGAACTTTATGAACATCATGACGCTTTTGAAGATGGCTGTCTGTGCGATAACGGCAAACGCCTACTTCAGACGCTGTCACAGAAAGCTGGATGTGACTTATTCCGCTTTGTTCAGCGTTATGTATGCGTTCAGCGGATACGCTATGCTGTTCTATCAGAACACGGTATGGCTTGATGTAATGTACTTCTTCCCCCTGCTTCTTATTTCGTTTGACTCGCTGATAAAGCGCAGACGGATAGGCGGACTTATCTTCTGCCTTGTAGGGATGCTGGTG
>JAEDNF010000132.1 GCA_016302655.1 Oscillospiraceae bacterium
TTCTTCCGTTGCCGCTTCGGCTATGCTCTCGGCAGGTTGTTCTATTGCAACCGCTTCCGCTTCGCTTGTTTCTGCCGATTCCGTCTCGCTCTCATTAATGCTTGCAAGCTCGTCAAATGCGGATATTGCTTCATTCGTTGCCGTTTCGGTTATGCTCTCGGCAGGCTGTTCATCTGTTACGGCTGCGGCTACCGCTTCTGCTATATCTGCCGTTTCTGTTTCGCCGGGCTGAGCAACTGCCGCCGGGGTTTCTTCCTTCGTTACGGTATTGACAGCTGAACATTCAGCAATGCTGTCCGGCTTTTCGAGTCTGTTGAAATGGTCAAACACACGGTCAAAGCTAACACTCTCCGACGAATCATCCGACTCGGTAAATGTAAAGTGTACAGGAACAGCAACGCCGTTTTCCTCCGTTTTGGCTTCGCCTTTTGCCTGCTCGGGCTGAGGTTTTGCTTTTACGGAGTCTATTTTTTTACGCAGAACCTCTGCCTGCTCGGTTTCGGTAACAGGCTTTCTTATCACGGCGGTGTGAGTTATCTCTCCGCCGCTCTTCCACTGCGTCATGCTCTTCTGCTTTTTCAGAGGACTTTCCGTCTCGCTGAGCTTTTTCTTAGCGTAAACCGCCGCACCGACTGCGGCAGCAGCTCCCACCGCCGCGGCGATGGCCTTTCCAAGTTTCATATATCGATACCCTCCCGGCGTTATGCCGAATAATTTATTCTACGCTCTTGAGCGCCTCTACCATATTTACATTTTTCAGCCGTCTGTGCATGAACAGCATTACTATTACTGCGAAGATAAGCGTTATTACCGCAGACAGAATATAACTCTCAGTATGCACCGTTCTGCCGAACATAACCATATCTATTTCCGCTGTCCTTACTACAAAGTCAATAAGATATCTTCCCAGCACCATTCCTGCCGCCGTACCCAGAAGCGTCAGTATGACCGTCTCTCTGAAGACATACATCGATACTTCTTTGTCATAGAAGCCCAGAACTTTAAGCGACGCTATCTCTCTGATACGCTCGTTTATGTTTATGTTAGTGAGGTTGTAAAGCACGATAAACGCAAGCACGCCTGCGCTTACAATAAGCACCACCACTACCATAAGAAGCGACCTTAACATAGTTCTGAAGGTGGACTCTGTACCGGTCTTGAAGTTTACTCCCATAATTCCGTCTATCTTCATAAGAGTGCTTGCAAGTGCATTTTCCTCACTCTCCGATAAACCGTTCTTTGAGTTGAAGAAGTAGCAGTTATACGGCACATCCTCGCCGCAAAGCTGTTTATAAAGGCTGTCTGTAATATATATGTAGTGATGTGCATAGTTTTCGCATATCTCACTTATTTTTACGGATACTCTGCGTGTATCGCTGAGCGACAGCGTTATTTCGTCGCCGATCTTTACATTTCCAAGCAAGGTAGCCAGCTTTTCGTTGATTATAACTCCGTCATCGGTAACGGTATAGGCTTGTCCCGTGTGCCTGTCCTTTACGGTAACAAACTTCGCTATCTCGTCATTGTCACGGCCTGCAAAAATATATGCGTCGGTGCTGTTCTTACCGGCAGATACGGTTATCTGCTTTTGATATATCGTATCGCCCTCACAGCCATAGCTGTCAAGTACAGATGCAATTTCGGCAAGCGACTCTTCGCTCGTACCGTCTTTATATGCCGCAATTCCTGTGTAGTTGCTTATCTCGTTAAACTGCTTCTGGATAATGTCGTTTACGCTGTCATATACGCCGAAGCCGGTCATTACAAGCGCAGTACAGCCTGCTATTCCGACTACCGTCATAAGCATCCTTCTCTTATAGCGGAATATATTACGCATAGTCACCTTATGGCTGAACGACAGCTTTTTCCAGATAAAGCCCATCCTCTCAAGCAGTATCTTCTTGCCGCTTTTGGGAGTCTTAGGTCTCATAAGAGAAGCGGGACAATCGTGGAGTATACTGCTGCAGGAGAAATATACCGTTGCCGCTGTTAAAAGCACAGCAGCCGCACCTACTATCGCCATCAGCACAAAATCATACGGGAGAAGAACATCGGGTATACCGTACATCATGCTGTATGCCATAATGATTATTGCAGGGAATATCTTCATTCCGACAAACATTCCGAACAGCGCGCCGAGCAATGACGCAGTCAGCGCATAGAACATATATTTGAAGATTATAGCACCGTTATTATAGCCGAGCGCCTTGAGTGTACCTATCTGGGTACGCTCCTCATCTACCATTCGTGTCATGGTCGTAAGACATACAAGCGCCGCTACCATAACAAAGAACAGCGGGAAAACAAGCGCAATATTCTTTATTCTTTCGGCGTTCTGTCCGTACTCCGCATAACCGGGATTATCGTCACGGGTGAAAAGATACCATTCGGGCTTTTCAAGGTCACTCAGCTCCTGCTTTGCGTCGTCTATCTCCTGCTGTGCTTCGGCGAATTTGTCTTCCGCCTCTTTTTTAGCGTCAGCAAGCTCCTTCACGCCGTCGTTGTACTCTTCAAGCCCTTTTTCGTAGTCGGCATAATTCTTTTCATATTCGGCAACGCCGTCATTGTACTTTGCAATGCCGTCTTCATACAGAGCTACCGCCTCATCATACTGAGCTTTGCCCTCGTTATACTTTGCAAGTCCGCTGTCGTACTGAGCTTTGCCCTCGTTATACTGTGCAAGACCGCTTTCATACTGCGCCTTGCCCTCATTATACTGAGCAAGTCCGCTGTCGTACTGCGCCTTGCCTTCATTATACTGTGCAAGCGAGCTTTCGTACTGCTGCTTCTTAGCATCAAACTCCGATTTTCCCGAGTTGTAGGCTGAAAGTCCTGCGGCGTACTGCTGCTGCCCCAAATCAACTTGTTTTTGTGCCTCGTCAAGCTCTGCGTTTTTCTGCGCCGCCTGCTCCTCTGTCATAAGCCCCATAGCTACTGCCGCCGCTATCTGCGAGCGTGACTCGTCTATGGTTCTCTGACTCTCATCAAGCTGTGCTCTGCTGTCGTCAAGCTGTTTTTTGCTGTCCGCAAGCTGTTTTTCGGCGGCGTCAAGCTGTACCTTTCCTTCATCGAGCTGCTTTTTTGCATCGTCAAGCTGTGCTTTGGATTCATCAAGCTGTTTTTTCGCATCGTCAAGCTGAGTTTTGGTCTCATCAAGCTGTTTTTTCGCATCGTCAAGCTGTGCTTTGGATTCATCCAGCTGTTTTTTGCTGTCGGCAAGCAAAGGCGCTTTTTCATCTATCTGTTTTTTCGCATCGGCAAGCTGAGCCTTGCTGTCGTCAAGCTGTTTTTTGCCGTCGGCAAGCTGTGAAGCCGCATCGTCAAGCTCGGTTTTTGCATCGGCGAGCTTCTGCTCATTTTCGTCTATCTCTTTATATGCGTCGGCTTTTTTATCGTCAAGCTCTTTTTGTCCGTCGTTTATCTCTTCTTCAGCTTCGCTTATTATCTCCTCGAGTCTCAGATCCTCACGGCTGTCGGCTATAGCCTGTATTCTATCTCCGAGAGCGTCACGGGCGTTTTCATATTCTTCATCGTAGCTGTTATACTGCTTAAGCTCGTCGGAAGATATCACCACCTGAGTATATACCTCAGTCGCAAAACAGCTCTGCGGCACATAGCATATCATAAACACCGAGCCGCTTCCTATGGTGGTGTTGCCTCTCTCCGCATCGGAAATATATGCAGGAGATTTAAACCGTCCTACAATGGTATATTCCGTCACAGACAGGGTATCGCTTATATCTTCTCCCTCATCTGCGCTTAAGGTAATCTTGTCGCCGACTTTATAGTTCATTACGAGCTTGCCGCTGTCGATAACGCACTCGTTTTCACTTTGGGGCAATCTGCCGTCAACTATGTCAAGCGAGCTGTAGGGGTTGTTCTCGCCGGTTTTATCAAGTGAATATACTCTTGCGACCTTTTTTTCGCCCGTATCCGTATTGACAAAGGCGTCTGTGTAATAACCGGGATACACATTCACTCCGTCAAGGGACTCTTTGAGCGCCTTTATATCGTTATCGTCAAAGCCGTAGGTTGATACAAGACGGTAGTCGAGAAGCGATGTGCGGTCGTAATAATGATCGGAGGATATCCTCATTGCAGGTGCGCTTGATAAAAGTCCTGCAAAGAAGCCTGTACCGATAGCAATAATGCCGAAGATGGAGAAGAATCTGCTTTTTGACTTCTTCATCGCGGCAAATGCATTTTTCAGCATTATGTTTTTCATAGCAGTATGACTCCCCCGTTTACCATTCGATGTTCTCAACGGGTGTGGGATGCTCGTTTACGACTATCTCGCTCACCTTACTGCTCTTCATATGTATAACTCTGTCTGCCATAGGGCATATCGCCGTGTTATGCGTAACAAGTATGACCGTCATATTCTCACTGCGGCAGGTGTCCTGAAGGAGCTTTAATATCATCTTGCCCGTGTTGTAGTCGAGCGCTCCCGTAGGCTCGTCGCAAAGCAGGAGCTTAGGCTTTTTGGCAAGCGCTCTTGCTATAGCAACTCTTTGCTGTTCACCGCCCGAAAGCTGTGCAGGGAAGTTGTCCATTCTGTCCTCAAGTCCGACTTTTTTAAGTATATCGGCGGCAGGGATATAGTCCTGCACCGTCTGTGTGGAAAGCTCTATATTTTCCTTTGCGGTAAGATTCGGTATCAGGTTGTAAAACTGGAAAATAAAGCCGATATCGTATCTTCTGTAGTCTATGAGCTGTCTGCGGTCGAAAGCGCTTATCTCTTTTCCGTCAACGGTGAACCGTCCCGAAGTGGCGGTATCCATTCCGCCGAGTATATTAAGCACGGTAGTCTTTCCCGAACCGCTGGGACCTACTATTATCGCAAATTCTCCCTTTTCTATTCCAAAGCTTACTTCATCGTTGGCGTTTATAATTATATCTCCCATACGATACTGCTTTGTGATGCCGTCAAGCGTAACAAAACTCATTGTAATTCCTTTCTTTTGCCAAAGCGGATAAATCCGTATTCAATATCAGTATACCATTTTTTATAGTATATTTCAATAATTTTAACAGGATTTAAATAAACTTTTCAAAAAAAGAAAAAAT
>JAEDNF010000133.1 GCA_016302655.1 Oscillospiraceae bacterium
TTTACTTAGCCAAGTGTATGCAGTCAGTTCTTACAAGGCACTTTCTGGGGCACGCATCAACGCAGGTACCGCAGGAGGTACATTTGCCGTAATCGATAATTGCGTGATTGTCTGCTACGACCACAGCGCCCGACGGACACTTCTTCTCGCATATCTTACAGCCGATACAGCCGTTTGTACAAACGGTTCTTGTGACCTTGCCGCTGTCCTTTGACGAACAGCGAAGAGCTACCGTGTCGGTTTCTTTTCTTAAGAAAATCAGATGATTGGGGCAGGCGGCAACGCACTTGCCGCAACCTCCGCACTTGGCAGGATCTACAACAGCAACTCCGTTTATTACGCTTATCGCCTCGTTATCGCATACAGCCACACAGTCACCGTATCCGTCACAGCCGAATCTGCACTCGCCCTTGCCGTTGTAGAACTTCTCAACGGCTGAGCAGGAAGGCGTACCTGTATAAGTGAATCTGTCCTTTGTAGCGTCTTTACAGCCGTTACAGCGCACATACGCTATCTCACGGACAAACTCTCCGCCCTCTTTTCCCATGATGGCGTTAAGCTTGTTCATAACCTCTGCTCCGCCCGGCTTACACAGATTGCAGGGTGCTCCGTCATGCGCTACTGCGGCGGCATATCCTGCACAGCCCGAATAACCGCAGCCTCCGCAGTTAGCTCCGGGGAGCGCCTCGGTTATCTTAGCTTCCGTCTCGTCGGTTTCTACCGCAAGCACCTTTGACGCAACCAGAAGAAGTACGCCTGCTACTGCTCCGAAGCCGAGAAATATAAGTATAGGTATAATATATTCTGTCATCGTCTTTCCTTTCGCTTATCCGCCGAAGATACCGTCAACCACGCCGCCGAAGCCGATAAAGGCAAGCGACACTATCGAAGCCGCCATAAGCGTAATGGGTGCGCCTCTCAGCGCCTTGGGGATATCACAGCGTTCAAGTCTTGAACGGACTCCTGCAAATATCACCATTGCTATCATAAATCCGAGTCCTGCGCCGAACGAGTTTATAACAGACTCAAGCAGGTCGTACTCTTTAGTCAGATTGAGCAGAGTAACGCCGAGCACGGCACAGTTTGTCGTAATAAGCGGAAGATATACACCGAGCGACTTGTACAGCGGCGGCATATACTTTTTCAGCACCATTTCGACCAGCTGAACGAAAACCGCAATGACAAGTATGAACGCTATCGTGTTCATATATTCGATGTGAAGCGGTACAAGAATACCGTAGTATATGGGATAAGTAACAAGGCTGGCACATACCATTACAAAAGTAACGGCGGCACCCATTCCTATAGAGCTGTCAAGCTTCTTTGATACGCCAAGGAAGGGACAGATACCGAGAAACTTTGAAAGCACAAAGTTTTCGGTAAGGATACCGGTCAGCAGTATTATCATGAGGTTTTTTGCAATTTCCATTACTGCTCACCTCCGTTGTTTTCAGCTTTCTCGCAAGCGCCCGGACATCCGTCTTTGTTGGGGCAGTTGTGACAGCCGATCTCTCCCGGCTTTTTCTTCATTATGCGGTTGACTGCCGCAATGACAACGCCCAGTACGAAAAATCCGCCTGCAGGGAGAATAAACAGCGTCATAGGCTCTAAAAATTCGGGCATTATCGTAATGCCGAACCACTGTCCCGAACCGAATATCTCACGCACAGAGCCTACAAGCACAAGCGTCAGAGTAAAGCCGAGTCCCATTCCCAGTCCGTCAAGTATGGACGGAATGACCTTGTTCTTTGAAGCGAACATCTCTGCTCTTCCGAGTATGATACAGTTTACCGTAATTAAGCTCAGATACATACCGAGACTTGCATAGATATCGGGCAAAAATGCCTGGAGCATAAGGCTGACAAAGGTAACAAATCCTGCGACAATAACGATATATGCAGGCAGTCTTACCGTATCGGGAATTATCTTCTTTAAAAGCGATATAACGATATTCGAACATACAAGTACGAATGTCGTTGACAGTCCCATTCCGACGCCGTTTGACGCCATTGTTGTTATTGCAAGAGTAGGACACATACCGAGCAGCATGACCATGCTCGGATTTTCTTTTATAAGTCCTTTGGTAAATTCCTTAAGATAACTCATGCCGTCTGCACCTCCTTATTCATTACCGAATACGCTTTTACCGCAAGGTTTACAGCCTTTGCCATACCCTTAGACGAAAGTGTTGAACCGGTAACGCCCTGTACCTCGTTCTCATTTTTCGGCTCGGTCTTTACTATCGTAATATCCGAACCGGCTCCGACAAACCTACTAAGAAAAGCGTCGTCGTTTATCTTTGAGCCAAGACCGGGAGTTTCACCCAGAGCGATAATGCTTATTCCGCTGACCTTGCCGTCTGCACTTATTGCAATAACTGCGTCGATACCGTCTGCGGCATAGCCGTCAACCACCGTTTCAAAAAGGAAGGTGTTTTTTGTGTTGTTCTTTACTATCTTCACTATATCCTTGTATTCGTCGCCGTCAAGACCTGCCGCCGCCTTATCTGTGACAAGCGCATAATCGCCCTCGCCGTCAGCCTTTACACAGCCTGCTCTCAGGTCGTCGGTAAGTACGCCCGATGTATCAACATAAGTAAGATTATAGGTCACTATAAGCAGTGCGCAGATAAGCGTGCAGATAACAGACAGCACAAGGACAGGTTTTATCTTTTTCAGTGCGCTCATTTCTTACCGCCTTTCTTCTCTTTTGCCGCTCCGAATGCCTTCGGTACTGTGAAGCGGTCGATAAGCGGAGAGAGGATATTCATAAGAAGTATCGAATAGGATACGCCCTCGGGCATACTGCCGAAGGTGCGTATCAGAACGGTAACAAGTCCGCAGCCGATACCGAAAATTATTCTTCCCTTTGTTGTTATGGGAGTGGTCGCATAATCGGTAGCCATAAATATAGCGCCGAGCATAAGTCCGCCCGAAAGTATAGCCGCAACAGCGCCCTCAAGGCTTCCTGTAGTGAATATCGAAAGCACAAATACAGTTCCGATAAAGCTTATCGGAGTCACGGGAGAAATAACACGGATAGCAACAAGGAACACTCCGCCGATAAGCAGAGCAAGAGCGCAGGTCTCACCGATACAGCCGCCCGTCGTTCCGAAGAACAGGTCGGAGAGCTGTGCAGGCGTTTCGCTTGCAAGCGGTGTGGAGGTAGTCACTATCTCGCCTGCATTTTGGTAATAGAACGGCTCAGCCCAGGTGGTCATATAGGAAGTGAACGAAAGCATAAGCACGATTCTTCCGGTTATTGCAGGGTTTGCAAAGTTCTGTCCGAGACCTCCGAAAAACTGCTTTACAATTACTATAGCTACAAAACAGCCGATTATCGCCATATAGAACGGAAGCGTAACAGGCAGGTTGAACGCAAGCAGCATACCCGTTACTACGGCGGACAGATCGCTTATCGTGTTGCTTCTTTTCATTATCTTTCTGCACACCCACTCGAAAATTACGCAGGAGGTACAGCATATTACAGTCATTATAAGCGCTCTCAGTCCGAATATCCACACGGAAGCTATCAGCGCAGGACACAGCGCAATAATTACGCTGAGCATTATCTTCTGAGTCGTAACGCCCGACTTTATGTGCGGCGACGGCTCTATTATCAGTTTTGACATATATTACCCTTACTTTCCTTTCTTGTTTGCCTGCTCACGCAAAAATGCCTTTGCAAGCTGGTTCTTTTCGGCAAGGTTGCGCTTTGCCGGACAGACAAAGCTGCAGGCACCGCAGTTGACGCAAAGGTTTACCTTAAGCTTTTCAAGCTGTTTTGCGTCTCTTGCGTCAAATGCGTGTTCAAGCTCTGTCGGCAGAAGATTCATACTGCAGGCATTAACGCATCTTCCGCAGCGTATGCAGGCTGACGGCTCGTACACGGGACTGTCTGCAAACATAAGCACTGCGTTGTTTGTTTTGGAAAGCGGATAGTCGGGATCGAATGCACACGCACCCATCATAGGTCCGCCGAGAATTATTCTGTCGGGGCGGTCGGAAAGCTCAGCATAATACACGATCTCGCCTATTGACATTCCGACAGGCACAAGGAAGTTTGACGGCTTTTTCACGATATTGCCGTCTACGGTGATACGGCGGCGGACAAGCGGCATACCCGTTTTAATGTACTGTGCAATAAATGCCGCAGTTGACGAGTTTACAACAATACATCCGCTTGTCAGAGGGAGCGTTCCCTCTTTGACTACTCTGCCGGTAGTGCTGAATATAAGCGTTTTTTCAGCACCCTGCGGATAGCTCGATTTCAGCGCCTTTACGGTTATATTATCGTGTTTTTCGCACAGCTTTGTCATCTTTTCTATAGCGAGAGGCTTGTTCTTCTCGATACCTATAATGCATTTCGGTATCGACAGGAATTTCAGCATAAGGAGTATTCCCTCAAGAACATCTTCGCCCTCTTCAATAAAACAGCGGTAATCGGATGTTATGTAAGGCTCGCACTCAGCGCCGTTTATTATAAGATAATCCGGCTGTTTTTCTTTCGGATCGAAGCCGAGTTTAAGCGAAGTGGGAAAGCCTGCTCCGCCAAGTCCTATAGAGCCGCTGGCTCTTACCGCCGCAAGAAACTGTTCTCTGTTTTCAACCTTGGGAGGCTTAACGCTGTCGCTTATCTGTTCAAGCCCGTCGTTTTCTATCACGACCGATTGCATATTTCTTCCCGAAATGTGAAGCACATCGATTATCCCTGTCACTTCACCCGATATACTGCTGTGTACCGGTGCGGACATTGCCGCTTCACTGCTGCCGATAACATCGCCTATTTTCACCTTGTCGCCGACCTTGACAGTCGGAGTGCACGGTGCGCCGAGATGCTGTGCCATACTGATAACTACCTTTTCGGGCAGGGGCAGTGACACGGTACTGCTCTCGGCAGACGCCTTGTGATGAGGCAGCTTTACCTGATGTAAAAGCATAAATTATACCCTCCGGATTATTCCCATACAATAAAAATACTTAGTTTTATTTTACACTAAATATGACGGATAGTCAAGAAAAAACGGCGTTTTCCTTACAATAATAGTAACTACAGCACAAAATGAC
>JAEDNF010000134.1 GCA_016302655.1 Oscillospiraceae bacterium
TATATTCACCGCATATCAAATTCGTACAGAAAAACTATTAATTTTTTGTGCATATTTTTTAAAAAAACTCTTGACAAAGAGATTAAAGTGTGATATATTTTGTTTAGCACTCAAAGAGGTAGAGTGCTAACAAACTAAACCGTAGAGTGCTAACAAGCCGGACACAGCGGTATACCGCTTAATGAAGGGGATATGAACATGGAAAACCGGTCCCTCAGGATACTTGAAGCTATCGTAGACGAATATATCCGCACAGGCGAGGCGGTAGGTTCTAAGCTGATAGCCGAAAAGCTGGAAAACGCAGTATCAAGCGCAACGATAAGAAACGAGATGGCGGCGCTTGAACAGCAGGGATATCTTGAACATACGCATACAAGCTCAGGCAGACTCCCTACTTATAAGGGACTGAGATTATATATAGAAAAGATAATGTCGCCTGCTCCTCTTGCCGATGAGGAAAAGGAAGAGATAGACCGTATATTCTGCAATATTGAAGGCGCAACGGATGACGAACTTATAGACAACGCTTCAAGAGCGCTCGCCGATATCACTAAATGCGCTATCGTTTCAACAAATACGGTGAACAAGTTCTCGGTAATAACAAAAGTCGATGTCATACCGACCGGCAGGCGTATGTATGTACTGCTGCTCATTACTTCCGAAGGCAATATAAAGAACAGAGTATGCAGACTCAGCTTTGACCTTACAAACGAGCAGATGGATTTCTTCACGCAGTTTGTAAATGATAATCTCAAGGGCGTAAATATAGACGATTTATCCGATGATTATATAGAAAAGCTGACAGAGGCTATGGGCGGATATATGGTTACGCTCTCTCCCCTGCTCAAAGCGGTGGTGGATCTGTCCGCAGAGATGCAGCAGCAGATAGAGTTCAGCGGTGAAAAGAATCTGCTCACCTGCTCCGATTTTTCAAACACGCAGATCGCAACGATACTCGACGGAAAGAACGAGCTTTGCAGAATGCTTGACGATACCTTCTCGGGCATACAGATAAAGTTCGGTGCAGAGAGCGATACCTTCGCAGTTACAAACTCAAGTCTTATCGCCGCAAGCTTCAGCAAGGACGGGCGCAAGGCAGGTTCTTTCGGAGTCATAGGTCCTGTAAGGCTTGATTATAAAAAGATAATTCCATATATAGAATACTTCTCATCAAAAGTGACCGACGCTCTGTCGGCTAACAGCGACGAAGAAGAAAAGAATGAAAAGGAGGCGGACAGCATTGAGTAAAACAGAAAACAAAGAAAAAGAAACCAAGGTGACCGATGAAGAAGTAAAAGAAACCGCAGAAGTTACCGAAGAAAATGCTGCAGCAGATACCGCAGAGGTATCAGACGGCAAGGAGGCAGGCAAAGACGGCGAAGAAGCTAAGGAAGAGATAAAGGTCGATCCCAAGGATCTCGAAATTGCCGATCTCAAAGATAAACTGCTTCGCAATATGGCGGAATTCGACAACTACAGAAAGCGCACCGCCAAGGAGCGAATGGAGCTTGCGCCGGAGATCACGGCAAGGAATCTGACGGAGTTCTTACCGGTTATGGATAACCTTGAAAGAGCGCTTGCGGCAGAGTGTAAAGATCCCGATTATAAAAAGGGCATCGAGATGATACACGAGAGCTTCACGATCGCACTGAATAATCTCGGTGTTGAGACGATCGAATCCGACGGAAAGCCGTTCGATCCGACATATCACCAGGCAGTTCAGCAGGTCGAGGACGACTCAAAGGAAGAGGGTACGATAGCCGCCACATTCCAGAAAGGCTATAAGATAGGAGACAAGGTACTCCGTTTTGCGATGGTCGCAGTAGTAAAGTAAGCTTTGAGCGGGCTTATGCCCGAATAATAAAAGATTTCGTGCAAAGCACAATCTTAAAGTAAGGAGATAATTATCATGGGAAAAATTATAGGTATTGACTTAGGTACAACAAATTCATGCGTGGCTGTTATCGAAGGCGGCGAGCCTACAGTCATCACAAACAGCGAGGGTTCAAGAACAACTCCCTCTGTAGTAGCATTCACAAAGGACGGCGAGCGTCTTGTAGGTCAGCTTGCCAAGAACCAGGCAGTTACAAACCCCGACAAGACGGTTATTTCTATTAAGCGTCACATGGGTTCTGACTACAAGGTAGACATCGACGGCAAGAAGTACACTCCTCAGGAGATATCCGCTATGATACTTCAGAAGCTGAAGACAGAAGCTGAAGGTTATCTCGGCGAAAAGGTAACAGACGCAGTTATCACCGTTCCTGCATACTTCACAGACTCACAGCGTCAGGCTACAAAGGACGCAGGTCAGATTGCAGGTCTTAATGTTCAGCGTATCATCAACGAGCCTACCGCAGCAGCTCTTGCATACGGTATTGATAAGGAAAACGAGCAGAAGATAGTTGTATACGACCTTGGCGGCGGTACTTTCGATGTATCCGTAATCGAGATAGGCGACGGCGTACAGGAAGTTCTTGCTACAGCCGGCAACAACCACTTAGGCGGCGATGACTTCGACCAGAGACTTATCAACTACTTTGTAGCTGAATTCAAGAAGAGCGACGGAATCGACCTTACAAACGACAAGTTCGCTATGCAGAGACTGAAGGATGAAGCAGAAAAGGCTAAGATTGCCCTTTCAAACGCTCCCTCGGTAAATGTAAACATTCCTTATATCACAGCTGACGCAACAGGCCCCAAGCACATGAACGTTCAGCTCACAAGAGCTAAGTTCAACGAGCTGACAGCCGACCTTGTAGAAGCTACAATGGGTCCCTTCAAGCAGGCTATAAGCGACTCCGGTCTTTCTATGAACGAGATAGACAAGGTACTGTTAGTCGGCGGTTCTACAAGAATCCCTGCCGTACAGGAAGCTGTAAAGAAGTACACCGGAAAAGATCCCTTCAAGGGCATCAACCCCGATGAGTGCGTTGCAATGGGTGCGGCTCTTCAGGGCGGCGTTCTCAACAAGGAAGTAACAGGTCTGCTTCTGCTTGATGTAACTCCCCTTTCACTCGGTATCGAGACTGCAGGCGGCGTATGCACAAGAATGATTGAAAGAAACAAGACCATTCCTACAAAGCACAGCCAGATATTCTCGACCTACTCCGACAATCAGCCGTCTGTTGATATCAACATCTTACAGGGCGAGCGTGAGTTTGCAAAGGATAACAAGTCTATCGGCACATTCAGACTTGACGGTATCGCTCCTGCTCCCAGAGGTATCCCCCAGATCGAAGTTACCTTTGATATCGACGCAAACGGTATCGTAAATGTATCCGCTAAGGATCTCGGCACAGGCAAGGAACAGCACATCAGCATCACCGCTTCCACCAATATGAGCAAGGAAGATATAGACAAGGCTGTTAAGGAAGCTGAGGCATTTGCCGCTGAGGATAAGAAGAAGAAGGAAGAAGTCGAGACACGCAACGCCGCAGACCAGATGGTATATCAGACCGAAAAGTCTATGAACGAGTTCGGCGACAAGGTAACTCAGGCTGACAAGGACAGCGTAAATCCCAAGCTCGACGCTCTTAAGGAAGCTCTCAAGGGCACCGACACAGAGGCTATAAAGAAGGCTCAGGAAGAGCTTCAGACAGCATTCTATGCCGTAGCAGAGAGAATATACAAGGAACAGGGCGCAGCTGCACAGCAGGCTGAGGCACAGACAAATGTAAGCGGCGAAGGCACAAATTCAGCAAGCGGCTCAGACGATAATGTGGTTGACGCTGATTACACAGACGCTAACTAATTAATAATTATCAGTGTATATATGAGCCGGGAACTCTCGGCTCATTTCGCTGATTTATTACGACGGCAGAACGATCCTGCCGGGAAGGTAAGATCATTATGGCAGAAAAAAGAGATTATTATGAAGTGCTCGGCTTGCAGAAGGGTGCGACCGACGAAGAGATAAAAAAAGCCTACCGTAAACTTGCAAAGCAGTACCATCCCGACTTAAACCCCGACAATCCGGAGGCAGAGGCAAAGTTCAAGGAAGTAAACGAGGCTAACGATGTTCTCTCCGATCCTCAGAAGCGTGCAAAGTACGACCAGTTCGGCCACGCAGGCGTCGATCCGTCATACGGCGGCGGTGCAGGCGGCTTTGGCGGCGGTTTCGGCGGATTTTCGGGAGACGGCATAGACCTCGGTGATATATTCGACTCCATTTTCGGCGGAGGCTCAAGCCGGCAATCAAATCCGAATGCGCCAAGAAGAGGCTCGGATGTAACCGTACCGCTGAGCATATCCTTTATGGAAGCCTGCAAAGGTCTTTCGTATGAGATGGAGATAAACCGTGCGGAAGTCTGCGACACCTGTCACGGAAGCGGTGCAAAGCCCGGAACTTCTCCCAAGACCTGTCCCGATTGTCACGGAAGCGGTCAGGTAAGAGTACAGCAAAGAAGTATGTTCGGTATGATGACTTCTACCCGTCCCTGTTCACGCTGCGGCGGCAAGGGCAAGCTGATAGAAACTCCGTGTCCGACCTGTAACGGTCAGTGCCGTGTTCAGCGAAAGAAGAAGATAACCGTTGCAGTTCCCGCAGGTATTGACGACGGACAAACACTGATAGTCGGCGGCGAAGGCAACTGCGGTATAAACGGCGGCCCTGCAGGCGACCTCAATGTACGCATTACGGTACGCAAGGATAACATATTCGAGCGCAAGGGCTTTGATGTATGGTGCGAGATACCGATAACATATTCACAGGCGGTACTCGGCGATGAGCTGACCGTACCCACCATAGACGGAAATGTAAAGTACAGCATACCCGAGGGTACACAGCCGGGAACGGTATTCAGACTGAGGGGCAAGGGCATAAAGAAGCTCCAGCGTGACGGCAGAGGCGACCAGATGGTAAGAGTCGTTATCGAAGTGCCGAAGAAGCTCAATAAGAAGCAAAAAGACGCTCTGCAGAACTTTGAAAAGGAGCTCACTCCGTCAAATTACGAAAAGCGAAGCAGTTTCTTTGATAAGATAAAGCAGTTCGGCGAAGATCTGAAGAAGAATTTCCAGCAGTAATTTAATATGAAACGACGGCAGGGGATAACTCCTGCCGTTTT
>JAEDNF010000135.1 GCA_016302655.1 Oscillospiraceae bacterium
ATATCTGCTCACTCAGCTTAAAATCGTCAAAAGGTATTTTAAGCAGTCCGTCCGAGCCGCATATCATACCGAGCGCAAAAAAAATAAGCAAACTTGGTACACCTATCTTTGCCGACAACTTGCTTCCGGCTATGCACACTATATTAACTATCGATAAAAAGAGCATTACAAATTCCATTGCAGATACCTTTAGGTCAAAACAAAAGTTAAAATACAGCTGTCAACGAATATCTTCATTGACAGCCGATATCACATTCTTTCCATATAAAAAACCGAAGCAAATCAGTTTTTAGCAAGCTTAGCTATAATTTCTGCCGCAAGATCTATTCCGCTGACAGCGGTATTTATACACAGATCGTAGTTTACAGAGTCTCCCCATACCCGTTCTGTGTAATACTTATAGTGCCTGCGTCTTGCCTTATCTTTCTGACGGATAACGCTCAGCGCCTCATCTTCGGTAAGGTTATCGTGCTCGCAGATACGCTCGCACCTGAATTTGTCCGTAGAATGAACAAACACATTGAATGTGTCAAATCCGTCTTTCAGCACATAATCCGCACAGCGTCCGACTATAACGCAGGGGCCTTTTTCGGCAAGCGCTTTTATCACTCTGCATTCTGCGGCAAAAAGCTGATCGGTAAGCGGCTGTGAATACATACCGTTTATTGCAAGATTATAAAGGAAGCTGTTCGTTGACGATTGCTCCGCACGCTCTATGTATGCCGGGTCAAATCCGCTTTCCTTTGCGGTAGCGTCTATTATCTCCCTGTCATAATAAGGAATATCAAGCAGTTTTGCCACTTTTCTGCCTATCTCACTACCTCCGCTTGCGTACTGTCTTGAAATAGTAATTATCTTTGCCATAAAGCCACCCTCCATTTATTATATACTCTGAAATTCGGTTGAAGATTCGCTGTCGGGCATTTTGGAAATCACGCATTTATGCATCTTCCGCATAAAATATATCGCCGCTATCAGTCCCAGAACATCACTTGCCGGAAGAGCTAACCATATAAAATCCACTCCGCCAAGCATACCGAACAGTGCCGCAAAAGGAAGTGCAGGCACAATAAGTCTCAGGATAAAGACAATCATACTGTAAACGCCGTTACCAAGCGCCTGAAAGCCGGAACTCAGCACAATGGATATTCCAGCAAGAGGGAATGAAAGACAAAGAACCCTCACCGCCGTTTCACCTATCCGTATCATATCGTCTGTCGGAGAAAACATATTCAGAAGAGGTATCGGAATAAGTTCAAAAAGAACTACTCCGAGAAGCATTATCATCACAGAGCATATAACTCCAAGCTTAAGTGTACTGATAATACGCTTTGGTTTTCTTGCCCCGTAATTATAAGCTATGATAGGCACTATTCCGTTATTCATACCGAAAACAGGCATATATACAAAGCTCTGCAGTTTGAAATACACGCCGAAAACCGTCGCCGCCGCAGGTTCGTATGCTTTAAGTATCATATTCATACCGAATGTCAGCACCGACACAAGTGCGCTCATTATTATAGACGGTATACCGACGGAATATATAGTCTTTATCGTGCCGAAGCTCAGCTTAAAGCTTTTCACGGTAAGTCTGAGCTCTTTATTGCAAAAATGGTGCAGAATAACACCTACTGCGGCTCCTATAATCTGACCGGTTACGGTCGCTATTGCCGCACCTTTTACGCCCATCGGAGCTATTCCGAGAAAATCAACACCGAAAATGAAAACAGGATCAAGCGCTATATTAAGTACAGCGCCGGTTATCTGACTTATCATCGACAGCATAGTCTTTCCCGTTGCCTGGAGTATTCGTTCAACATATATCTGAAAGAACAGTCCGAACGAACAGCAGCACACTATCGAAAGATACTCTACGCCATAGCCTGCTATAGCTTCCGACTGCGTCTGCAATGAGAAAAACGCCGGTAAAGCAGTAAGTCCAACTATAAAGAATGCCACATAATTAAGGGCAGTCAGAATCAAAGCGTGAGTTGCGGCTTTTCCTGCCTCTGAAGGCATCTTCTGTCCGAGATATCTTGATACAAGTGCATTCATTCCGACGCCAAGCCCTGTCTGAAAAGCAATCATAAGGCTCTGCATAGGAAAAGCCATACCTACAGCCGTAAGGGCGTCTGCGTTTATCTGTGCTACAAATACGCTGTCAACGAGGTTATACATTGCCTGAATCAGCATAGATATAACTATCGGCAATGACATAGTAACAAGAAGCTTGTTTATAGGCATTACGCCCATTTTATTTTCTTTAGTCGTTTCCACTTTTTTCTTTCCTTTATTTCATTCTACTTTTTAATATAAATAAGTATACCACAGGCAGTGCAAATTTGCAAGTGTGCAAAGCTTTACGGCTATTGACCGCTTGGCATTAATATGGTACAATATCAAAAAAGCGAAAGGATATCAATATGAAAGAAATAAAAGCCGTTCTGTTTGATCTTGACGGGACTCTGCTCGACTCAATGTATGTATGGCAGTATGTAGATGAAGAATTTCTCAGAAAAAGAAATATCACGCCGCCCGACGACTATGCAAGGCAATGCAGTCACAGATCATTCTATGAAACGGCGCTGTATACAATAGAACTGTTCGGGCTTGACGAAACTCCCGAGGAGCTTATGAACGAATGGACCGAGCTTGCAATAAACGAATACCGTTACAATGTTAAGCTTAAGCCTTTTGCAAAGCAGACGGTAGAACTTGCAAAGCAAAGAGGATACAAGACCGCAGTATGCACCTCTCAGACTCCCGAACTTTATACCCCAGTACTTAAGAATACCGGTCTTGAAGGTATGTTTGATACGATAAGCTCCGCCGCAGAATATGGCAAAGGCAAGCAATATCCGGACATCTATCTCTATACAGCAAAAAAGCTCGGCGTTCCGCCCGAAAACTGCGTGATGCTCGATGATGTTTCCGCTTCGCTAAAAGGCGCTAAGCAAGCCGGAATGATGACTATAGGTATTCTTGAGCCTATGAGCTGTCAGAGCATCGAAGAGATGAAGCAATACAGCGATAAGCTCGTAGAAACGCTCAGCGAGGATATCTTCGATTAACAGCCCATACATAAACAAAAGCAAGGATAGTGAAATGATATGAGTACAAGCGGTATAGCCAGAAAACACTTCTTTTTCAAAGGCAGGGTGCAAGGCGTAGGTTTCAGATACAGAGCGCACAATGCGGCTTCTATGTATGGCGTTACGGGGTGGGTAAAGAACCTGTATGACGGCTCGGTCGAAATGGAGGCACAGGGAAAAGAAGAAGATATAGATAAGATGATACAGGCAATACAAAACAGCAGATATATCGTAATTGATGAAATGTATGTTGCCGACAGACAGATAAACGAACACGACAGCTCATTTATAATAAAAGACGAATACTGAAAAGACCGCCGTGAGCATAACGCATTACGGCGGTCAATTTGTATCTTCATTTTATCTGCTTTCTTGAACGGGTAAACACCATTATTGCACTCACCACATCCGCACAATAGACAAACTGAAGTATTGAATTTATTACAGCAAACACTCTTCCCGTCTCACCCTTGCGATGCTCTACCGAATTTGCGGCAAGCCCTATGAGTCCTGTCATAAATATAGCAGCGAAATCGAACAGAACAAAAAATATCGAAAAAGCAAATGTAAATATAGTCATAAAAAACAACACGCCGAGCACAAAAATCACTATATACGCAGGCATATGAATGATTTTTATCAGCATATTTGCAAAAGCAAGCCGTCTTGAATTGTTCTCCTTTTTTATAGAGATCACAGTAAAAATAAGCGTGCAGACAAATGCTATAAGTACAAAAATTAGCAGTGCCAACAAAAGCAAAAGCGCATTGCTGCAGAATATATTCTCAATAATATAGTGGTCGATAAATACGCAATAAAGCGAAAAAAGCAACGCATAAGGCATAAGCGTTATCGGAATCAGCAATAAGTATAGTTTCATATTTTCCCTTCATCCTTTCTTACGGCAGTATCATCTCATCATTCATTTTTACAAAGCCGTATTTTTCATATAACGGCCTGCCCATATCGGTTGCCTCAAGCGTGATATAATCAACTCCCTGCTCCTTAGCGGCTTTGACCAACAAGTCAAGCGTGCGGCAGGCAATGCCTCTTCTGCGGTATTCGGGAGCCGTATACATATTCATGATATAGGCTTTTCTGCCGCTTGGATTGTGATATGTCGGCATAACCCGATAGAAGCTGACTCCGCCAGCACCGACTGCTTTATCGCCGTCGTAAACAAGATATGCTATGTGCGTTTTATCCTTCAGTGCAGAGCGGTAATATGAAAATGACTCACGCTCAACTTCAGACATATCTGTATCATCCGTCAGCTTGTTAGCCGCACGAAGTACGATGATCCTTGTACGCACAAGCTCGTCAATATCTTCTTCGGAAGCTTTTTTAAAAATTAATTCGTTCATATATTAATCACCGTAATTATATTATCATTGTGTTTTGCCGTTGTCAAGAAAAAAGGTTCGTTTTCGCAGGCAGAAAAGGTTCTCCGCAAAAATACGGACAAAAAAATTGAGCGTGAAAACCACGCTCTCAAATCAAATAATGTATAATGTGTAGAACAAAAGAAAGGAGACAACTAAAAAACTAAAACCTCGTAAACACTAAACCTGTGTCTTACGATGGCTTTATTATACCGCAAATTTACCAATTTGTCAATTATAAAAACACCGTTTTTTGTGCCAAACCGCAAAAATTGTGAAAAATTTATAAGAACTGAAAATAATTTTATGCATTTTGAACAATAAAAGTGCCTTTTTTCATTGTTTCAGAAAAAACGGCTTCTAAATATTTACTGTAAATAAAAACAGCCGAATTTCCCGATGATTCAGCTGTTTTTGCATATGTCTCTGAACAATTCCTTGATTTTTTCAAGTTTATCGGCGTCAATCTTTTTGGGAGACTCGTAGCTCCTTAAAAACTCAAGCAGTTC
>JAEDNF010000136.1 GCA_016302655.1 Oscillospiraceae bacterium
TGCGACCTTGCTTGGGGCTTCGCCCCAAACCCCTTTAGTGTAAATGTTGCGGTTTTTCGGCAGTCTGAAACACGCATAAGCGTGTTTAAAATCCGCTTTTGCGGATTTTCCGGCTGAGGTTATTATACCATAAAACGGCGGCAGATTCAAGACGAGTATGCATTTAAAATAACAAAAAGCGCATTTCCGTAATGCCGAGACATCGTACTTAAAGCACGGTGACTCATTTTTTCAACTAATTTACAAAAGCCTATTGACAAGCTGTAACACGAATGATATAATTGTATACATAGAGATTATACAATTTATACTTGCAAGCTGTCCGGAAGGCTTGCAGGTATTACGGCAACACCGCATAATAAGCGGCTGTCGCCAGATCCCAAGGAGTGTACACTTAAATGAATATCAACATCAGCAACGCAAACGGTGAGGCAATCTATCTGCAGATTGTAAGCCAGATCAAGACGCTGATACTCGAAGGCAAGCTGAAAGAGGGAGAAATGCTCCCGTCTATGCGAAATCTTGCCGTAGAGCTCCATATCAGCTTTATGACTACCAAGCGTGCTTACGAGGAGCTTGAGCGTGACGGCTTTATTGAATCGTTTACCGGCAAAGGCTCGTTTGTAAAGGCGCAGAATTTAGAGCTGCTGCGTGAAGAGCAGATAAAGCAGATCGAAGCCTTGCTTATGGAGGCAAGCGACAAAGCGCAAAAGGCAGGGATTTCTCTGCAGGAGCTTCACGAATTGCTCGACCTTGTAAACGAAGGAGAATGAACATGGCTATATATGAAAATGCAATTGAAATTTCAGGCCTTACGAAAAAATACAGCGGCTTTACGCTGGATAACATCAGCTTCAATGTGCCTAAAGGCTCGATCATGGGATTTATCGGTCAGAACGGTGCAGGCAAAACCACAACTATCCGCAGTCTGCTGAATATCATAGGCATAGACAAGGGAGAAATAAAGCTGCTTGGGCTTGATTATCTTAAAAACGAACAGGAAATCAAGGAACGCATTTCCGTTGTTTTTGATGAATTGCCCTTTCACGATATCTTCACCGCAAAGGATATGGCTCGTATATTTGAGGGAATTTATCCGCAGTGGGATAACGCTGTTTATACGCAGTATTTAGACCGTTTCGGTCTGCCCAAAAATAAGAAAATCGGCGAGTTTTCAAAGGGTATGAAAATGAAGCTTCAGATAGCCTGTGCCCTTTCTCACAACGCCGAGCTTCTTGTAATGGACGAGGCTACCACAGGTCTTGACCCTGTTGTGCGTGATGAAATACTGCATATCTTTATGGAGTACCTCCAGGACGGCGAACGCTCTATTCTTATGTCCTCGCACATTACCTCCGACCTTGAAAAGATTGCAGACAGCGTTACCTTCATCGATAAAGGCAAACTGCTGATTTCGGGATATAAAGATGATATTCTTGAATCTCACGGTATTCTTAAATGCGACAAGTCGGAACTTTCTAACATCGATCCGAAAGATATTGTAAGCATTCGTATGAATAACTACGGCGCAGAGGTTATGCTCTCAGACAGGCAGTCTGCGTCTTACAGATACAGCGGCGCGATAATAGACCCTGCAAGCCTTGACGACATTATGCTTTACTATGTTCACAAGGACGAAAGGGAGTGGATCTCATGACAAAACTCCGCTCTCTGATTTTTCGGGAACTGAAAGTATCAAAAAAGCTGTACATAATGAGGTTTCTGTTCTTATTTGCATTTATCGCTTTTGCCATCGCAGGAATATTTTTATTTAATGGTATTTTTGCCGAAACGCCCGGCAAAGAGAAAATAATTAATACATTTACCGAAATGCTTTCTATGCTTATCATGCTGTGTTCAACGGTGTTTTTTGCGGATGATACCACTTTCAAAAGCGACCTTGTCAGCGGCTGGAACAATTATTCCTATGTTCTGCCATTAACTGCCGCACAGCGTGCAACAGTTAAACTAATATGCTTTATCGGCTCACTCGGCATATCTGTACTGCTTGGCATGACTTGCGTAATCCTTATCAATCTGATTGCAGGTACACAATTTGAAATCGGTTTTGTGGTTTTACAGTTTATCCTTGTGGACTTTATATTGCTTTCAAAAATTATCATCGATTATTTTGTGCTTCGTGCAAGAAATACCGATGAGTATAAAAAAATGAAGAATACCGGCAGCTTTATCTGCTTGGCTTCATTGATATGTATTACTTTGGTAATACTGAAATGCGCAGGTTTTGATTTTGTGACACTTTTTAATTCGGACAGCAGCGAACCTTTGTCTTTTGATATTATTTCAATGCTGACAGGTGAAATGCTGCTGTGGCTCATACCGCTTACTATTGCGCTTTTTGCTGTTCTTTTCGCTGTAATTTATCATCACTCGCAGTATGTGTATTCGGGCGGCGTGAAGATTAAAAAAGAAAAAGTCAAGGCAGAAAAAACATTAGATATTTCCGCACCGCACAGCGAGCCTGTAGGTTTTCTTTACAAGGAATTACGGCAGAACAGGAAAAGCATCTGTACCGTAATAGTGCTTCCCTTCCTTATTCAAGCATTTCTTACGCTGGTTATTGCTATTTTATCGTTCAGCGATAAAAACGGCGGTGATGACTGGATAGTCAGAACGCTGACATCCGATTTGATCCGTATTGTAGCCATTGCTCTTGGCTTTTTAAGTGTAAGCGGCTTGCTTCTGAGCGTTTTTCACGGCGACGACAAAAAGCTTTGGGCGTATTTTACGGCTTCTGCACCGCAGGGTGTAAAAAAGTACCTGTACACAAAGTATGTTCTTTCATTTGCTATGTGCGGACTTTATTTCGTTTCAAGCTATGTTGCCGAAACTCTTGCTGCCACTATCCGCTGGTTTGCCATCGGAGAAGAAATGGGCAGCTTAATGAGCATATCTGTTATAGTTTTCTTTGCGCTTATTTTTATGAATTCGTTTGTAATTCCGCTGATGCTTCGTTTCGGTGAAAAGAGAGGCAGTTTAATAAATGTTATAATAATACTTTCTCTTGCCATAGCGGCAATATTGATACTGTCGATTCTTCCCAGAGATATTCAGGATAAGGTATTTGAATGGCTGACGGGCTTCATGACAGGCGAACACGGCGACCTTACAATGCTCCTTATCGGAATATTCCCTGCTTTATCTGTGGGAGCATATATTCTGTCCTACAAATTATCCTGCAAAATCTTCATGAAGGGAGTGAACGAGTATGATAAATAAGAAACTTGAAGCAAAAAGGCTCGTCATATTTATCCTGCTTGCATTCGGCATTTCGTGGATACCTGCAATTATAATGAACAGCGTTTTCGGCTATCACGAATGGTTTGAAACTTACAAAATGCCTTTCTTTGCTCTTATTGTAGGCTTCGGTCCTGCTCTTGCAAATGTCATTACCCGTAAACTCACACACGAGGGCTGGAATAACAGTTTGCTTCACCTGAAATTAAAAGGTAATTTAAAATACTACCTGATTGCAATATTATCCGTAGTTGCTATGGGCATTGCAGAGGGCGTTCTCGCAACGATCATATACGGCAAATACGATTTTTCCGATATAGGCGGCGGCATGAACTTTATGCAGATTGTCGGAAATGTGACGCTTACGCTGTCTGTTGTTCCTCTTATGGCTTTCAACACCTTTGGTGAAGAATTCGGCTGGCGTGGATATATGAATCAGAAAATGGAGCCTCTGCTGGGTACGACGGGCACGGTAATAGTCGGAGGTATCATCTGGGGACTATGGCACGCAGAGCTGACGGTTGCCGGACATAACTTCGGCACGGAATATGACGGCTATCCTTATCTCGGAATACTGGCTATGTGTATTACCTGCACTTTCTTAGGTATGGGACTTATGTGGCTTACAAAAAAGACAGGCTCAATTTATCCTGCCGCAATTATGCACGCCGCCATAAATTTCGGCGGAAAAAGCATCGGAAAGCTCTTTATAAGCGGTATACCCGAGAATTATTCCCCGACCATTTTAGACAATCTGATTGTCTCGATCCCGACCTTTATGCTTTGTCTTATATTCTTTGCGCTTATGATTAGTGATAAGCAGAAAGAAAAGAAAGCGTAAGTTTTTACGATTTACTTAACGCAGAATCATATACAAAAAGGTGCTGTTACAGCTTTCGCTGTAACAGCACCTCGTATTTTATAATCTACTGATTTTTACCTTGCAGAACGCTTTTTCTTTGTGCCTGCAACCGTTGTTCCGATAACTGCACTACCGCTTACAAGAGCAAGTGCTATCCACAATATCATGTGGCTGTTATCGCCTGTATCGGGGTTATCTACCGTCTTCGCATTAACGGTAAATGTTGTGGTAGCAGTACCGCTTTCCGATACAACACCGATTGTGTGTTTACCTACCGAAAGCGAAGCAACATAGTCAGCCTTCAAGGTAATAATTGTACTGCCCTCAGTTGCGGTATAATTCTCTGCATCGAGGGTTTCACCGTCAATTTCTACACCGACAAAATCGCTGTACGCCGCATTGGATGTGAAAGACAATACCTTCTTTTCACCCTCTGTTACGCTCTGTCCCATACCATCAATTATTTCGGGCGGGAGCTTTGCGATTATCGTATCGCTAAGTTCGATTTCGTTTTCACCGTTCTCATCGGCAAAGTATTTGTCACAATCCTTACAATGCCAATACTCTGTGTTTCCGTTCTCGGTAACGGTGGCAGCCTTTGCAGGAATGTGCTCAAGGTTATGGTTTGTGCTGTCAACCTCGCCGTACTCTTCACCGCAGGTATCGCAGACAGCCTTGTTTACGCAGTCAGCCTTACCGCCTGCGTGCTTATCCTGAATCTGAACGGTCTTGCTTGCTTCAAACGGGAAGCCGTCAGCGGTTGTCGCATATACAACTACATTGAAGCTGTTTTCATCATCGGGATAGGTTGAAGCTTCAACAATGTGGCTCAGCATACCGTTTTCAACAGTTATATCA
>JAEDNF010000137.1 GCA_016302655.1 Oscillospiraceae bacterium
TCAAGCTCCGGTCTGCAGGTGCAGAATATTGCGGCAAGAATCGGATCAAAATGCGAACCCGAATCCTCTTTGATGATCGAAAAGGCTTTGTCATAGGTAAACGCTTCTTTATAGCATCGTTTTGAAACAAGTGCGTCAAAGACATCGGCAAGCGCCATTATTCTTGCTTCAATGGGAATCTGCTCTCCGGTAAGCCCCATAGGATATCCTTTTCCGTTGATTTTTTCGTGGTGATAGTGTGCCACATTCTCTGCGACACGCACAAATTCTTCTTCCTCAACGCCTGTCAGAATATCCTTTACCATTTTACCGCCTATCTCGGCGTGCTTTTTCATCTGTTCGTACTCATCATCGGTGAATTTTCCCTTCTTGCAAAGAATAGAATCATCAACGCCTATTTTACCCAGATCGTGCATCGGGGCGCTTCTTGTCACCATATTAAGAAAATCTTCGCTGAAGCCTGCTCCCGAAGTCAGAAGCTTGTCGGCAAATATCTTTACTACATCACTCGTTCTTTTGATATGGCCGCCTGTGCTCATATCTCTTGACTCGACCATCTGCGCCATACCGAGAATGGTCTTCTGCTGGATATTGCTTATACGCTCTGTTTTTTCGTTAACTTCTTTTGTCAGCGTTTCGTTATACTGTGAAGTCAGCTCCACAATTCTGTGATGCTCGGTTTCATCTCTGAACTCGATCGTATATCCAACGCACTTATTACGGAAATTGTTAATTGTATGTATCTCCGTTTCAAAACAGCGCTCTCCGATTTTAAATGTTCTGAACTTACTGTGGCTGTGCTGTGATGAGTTGCTGTCGGACATATTGCTGTCAAATTCACGGATACCGTTAAGTATTTCTCCAAGCTCGCCGCCGCACTCTGTAATAGGTTTGCCTACTTCGCAATTTACAAGCTCGGGGAAAATTCCCGTAGCAAAGTTATTGCAACCCATATACTCCATTTTTCTGTTGAAATTTACAAAGCCGACTTTGTTCAGCTGTTCCTGAACTATATTCTTATTTTCCTCAACCGTAAAGAGGTTTGAATGATATATCGGAACAATTGCGCCTAACATAAGTATCATATAGGATACCGGCATAATGTCAAATCCCCAGTGTGCTATCCTCTGCAGGATATAGCATAGTACCGCAAATACCGCACACCCTATCATATCAAGCACTTCTATGCGGTTGACCGTTTTCTTCTTAAGTCCCGATATAACGGCAATTGATATCGACGCAACAAGATAAAATCCCATTGTCAGCGGATAGAGGAAATGCAACGGACCGTACCCTTTGACAAGATAACCCACTCCGTCTTCAATCACTAACTGAGGATTTACATAATAAAGGTCGCTGTATCCGATAGTGCATACAATACCATAGAGCGCCATCTGAAGAAGGAGCAGAGGGAATGTCACCTTTTTCTTAAGCTCGATTCGTGCCACTTCGCAGAATGTAAAAAAGTACAGCATAGGCATAAAACAGCCGCCGATATAATGTATCTTGCAGGCTATTATCGCCTCGCTGAGATTTTGAGAGATACTGAGGCAGAGGTAGCCGATATTTGAAAACAGCATTATCAGTATCATAATATTCTGATAAACGCTGTTCTTGACATCGGTAAGATATAGCCATAAATATGCCAGTACCGAAACTGCCACACATATTATGTTGAATATTATCATCTGCCATCATCACCCCAAATCTGATGTGCTTGTTACCGACAATTATACCATTTACTGTTTGTTAAGTCAATATGAAAAGTAAAGAAGGGGCTATCCGAAAGATAGCCCCTTTAAAAAATATGCGTTTATTATGAATAGTCCACAACATCAAGCCAGGTGAACAACAGGTCTTTTTCTTCCTTAGTTGTTACGCCCTTTGCAAGAGTTGACGCCGCCATAATGGGAAGCCACTCCTGGACATATTTCTTGGAAGTACCCGTCTTTGAGCAGAACAGGTTCATGTACTTTTCTGCCGTTTCTGTTGATGTAAGTGCAAGCTTTAAATATGTCTTTGCTACATCAGCACTTGCGTTACCGAGAGACGCACCAATCCAGTCAACGATATATACCTTGTTATCGTCTGTAACAACTATGTTCTCGGGGCCGAAGTTGCCGTGACACAGCTTAACGTGCTTGGGAGTGCTGTCAAGTCTTGTAAGCAGTTCATATCTCTTGATGTGGTCGATAACATCAAGGCTCTCTATCTCGGCTCTGAGGTTATCCTTGAGCTTTGCTATGCCTTTTACGCTCTTTGAGTGTATCTCAAGCTGTATTTCAACCATATCGTCAAGATAAGCGTCCTTATTTTCGGGCTCTTCCTGCATTATCTGAGCAAGAGTCTTACCCTTTATAAGCTCGGTAGCTATAGCCCACTTACCGTCGATTATTTCAACTTCTTTTACCTTAGGAATGCTGAGTCCTGTTTCCTCAACCTTAGAGTCCATAAGAGCTTCATAAAATACGACCGTCTTGGGTGCGTCGGGCTTGAAAACCTTTACCGCATAGTCGCCGCTCTCATATACATTGACATTTTCTCCTTCTGATATCATTTTTCCTAATTTGAATTCGTTCATACTTAAGTCCTTTCCGGGAGCGCTGATTTATTTTAATTGCGTTTCCTTATATCGTGACTTGATTATACCACCTTTCTTACGATTTGTCTATAGTTTGATTGGAAATTTAACAAAAATGCAACAAAATATCTTGCAAAATTGTACAAAACGACGAAATAATTAACATAGATTTTACAGCCGTTTACATCAGATTTACGGAATATAAATAACGCTTTCACATCGTCTTGACACGCCGCTTCTGCGGTCATATAATAGAGGTATATCGGATAAAGCTCGGGATAGTTCTGCCTTTAACGGACACACTATCCGAAAACATATATTACGGAGGATCAAGTCGTATGGATAAGAAGCTATTAAGCGAGTATGCAAAACTGATGGTAAAAGTAGGTGCAAATGTTCAGCCCGGACAAAAGGTGCGGCTTTATGCCGAAGTCGACCAACACGAGCTTGCGACGCTTGTTGCAAAAGAATGTTATGCGGCAAAGGCGGCTTATGTAGAGATGTTCTGGAGCTGCGGAGAGATAGAAAGACTTCACTATGAAAATGCATCGGTAGAAACTCTCGGAACGGTTCTGCCGTGGGAGGAAGAACGGCAGAAGCAGATGGTAAAGGACCTTCCTGTCCGTATCTTCATTGAATCTGCCGATCCCGATGAACTAAGCGGAATACCTGCGGATATCATATCGACAGTAGGACAGATGCGCTCAAAGGTACTGAAAAAGTACCGTGACGAGATCGACGGCAAGCACCAGTGGCTTATTGTTGCCGCCGCTTCTCCGAAATGGGCGCTGAAAGTTTTCCCCGGCTGTGACGCAGATACGGCTGTGGAGAAGCTGTGGGACGCTATCTTCTCTTGCGTATACATTGACGGTAAGCATAACGCCGAAGAGGTTTGGGCAAAGCACACTGACGATATGAAAAAACGGGCAGACTGGCTCAATTCTCAGCAGTTTGCAAAGCTGAGATACAAAAGCTCAAACGGCACCGATTTTTCCGTAGAGCTTATCCCAGGTGCAAAGTGGTGCTCTGCGGCAGACACAAACCGCATAAACGGAGCGAGCTATGTTCCTAATATGCCTACCGAAGAGGTGTTTATCAGCCCTATGAAAGGCAGATGCGAAGGCACGCTCATAGCTACCAAGCCGCTTAGCTGGTCGGGACAGCTAATAGACGGCTTCAGCGTGGAGTTTAAAAACGGAAAGGTGCACTCCTGCCACGCAAAGCAGGGAGAAGAAATGCTGAAAAAGATGTTTGCAATGGATGAAGGCGCTTCAATGCTCGGAGAGGTCGCTCTTGTGCCGAAAGATTCGCCGATAAATAAGTCGGGGCTTCTGTTCATGAACACTCTGTTCGATGAAAACGCCTGCTGTCACATTGCCGCAGGCGAAGGCTTCCTTGAAGTGATCGACGGATTTGAAAATAAAACGCTTGATGAAATTCACGCAATGGGCATAAACGATTCTATTATTCATGTGGACTTTATGATAGGCTCTGACGACCTTGACATCACCGGAATACGCCCCGACGGTACCGAAGTACCGGTATTTAAAAACGGCACATGGGCATAAACAGCTAAATAATCATAGTGTCGAATCCGTTGAAATGAAATCAAAGATATTGAAAAATATGTAATTTTGTGGTATACTTATTTTTAAACTTTGTTTTTATTTTCATTTTTTCGGAGGAAAAATGGATGAAAATCGCTGTATGTGATGACAGCAAAATAGACCTTATGCTGTCAGCGATGCTTATAAAGAATTATTTCAAAATCAAATCAAGAAGCTGCTGTATCGAAACCTATGACAGCGGCGATTCGATAATATCCGATATCAAAAACGGCGAATGGTATGACATAATTTTTATGGATATCTATATCGGAAACGAGCTTGGGATAAATGTGGCAAAGAAACTTCGGGAGCTTGGCTACGGGAATATTCTGATATTTTCCACAGTCACCGATGAATACGCCGTTGAGGGATACTCCGTCAAAGCAAGCGGATATCTTATAAAGCCTTACTCTCAAAGCGGCATCTCTGCCGTGCTTGACGGAATACTTGAAAATTATGCCGATGAAGCTCTTGAAGTGCGGAACAGAAACACCGTGCGTTATATTCCCTTCACGGATATATCCTATATTGAAAGCTGTAACAACCGCTGTATCGTTCATACAAATAAAGAAGAGATAACGGTATATAAAAAGCTTGACGAAATCCAGATTTCGCTTAAAGACAGCTCTTTCCGTTTTCTGCGCTGTCACAGAAGCTATATAGTAAATATGGATCACATTGTCGCCGCCAAAGACAACTTTCTGCTTGACAACGGGGATATTGTGCTTATCAAAGCCAAAAATTCGGCAGCGATAAAAAAGGAATATATGGATTATATTAAAGC